>JAYTXB010001090.1:0-2289 GCA_043743205.1 Schlesneria sp. | reverse complement strand
GGCTACAGCCACAGCGGCTGGGGCTTGATGTTACCGGACGTGATGCCGGACGGCTCGCGCCAATTCAACAGCCATCCGTGGGGAGGCGCTCCCACAGGCTGGCAAGGCAAGTCCACGACGCTGCTCCCCGATTACGCCATGCCGCGCTTCGATGGCATCGGTGCGAACGAGTTCATCGTGACGACCGCTCACGGCGCGTGCGACTTCATCTCGGCCGTCGATACGCCTTCCATCTGGGAACTCAACATTTGGTACCACACGCTCAACTGTGGCATGAGAACCCGCATCAGCGGCGAGACCGACTTCCCCTGCATCTATGGCGACAAAGTGGGCCTCGGCCGCATCTACGTGAAACAACCGAAGGACAAGCCGCTGGATTACGACGAATGGGTCCAGGGCCTCAAGGACGGACGCAGCTATTGCGGCGATGGACTGAGTCATCTGTTCGACTTCAAGGTAAACGATTTTGAAGTGGGGACTCCACGACACGACGCAATGGGACGAAAGATTCCGATCCCCTCGGGAACGGTAGAAACGTTGACCGATGAACGCGTAATCGGTGTGTCGCAAGGCAGCCAACTCGATCTGAAGCAACCGCGCAAGGTCCGCGTCACCTGCGAGGCCACCGCGCTCCTCGCCGAGAAACCAACGCCTCAAACGGAAGCGATCCGCGCGAAGCGACTCGATGAGAAACCGTACTGGCACCTCGAACGCAGCCGCATTGGCGAGACGCGCACGGTCCCCGTCGAACTGATCGTCAACGGACAGTCCGTCGCCAGGAAAGAAATCCCCGCCGATGGCTCGCTCGCCAAGATTGAGTTCGACCACGAGATCAAACACTCCAGCTGGGTCGCCCTGCGCATCCTGCCATCGTGCCACACGAACCCGATTTTTGTCGAAGTGGGCGGCAAACCGATCCGAGCCAGCCGCAAGAGTGCCGACTGGTGCGAGAAGGCAGTCGATGTCTGCTGGAACTCCAAGCAAGGCCGCATCCGCGAGAGCGAACGCGCCGCCGCCCAATCCGCCTACAACAAGGCCAAAGAGATTTACTCGGCCATCGCGAAGGAGAGCGTCGCGGAATAAGGATTGGGGCCGCAAAAACTTCCCGATTTGGATCGCTCTACCTCCCTCCCCTCGGCGGGGAGGGTTAGCAGCCTGTTGAAACAACGTAGGATGGCCTCCTAGGCCGTCCGTTTTGAGCCTTGAAAGCGGGACGGGCAAGGTGCCCATCCTACGCTCTTCAACAGGCTGTTAGGGAGGGGGGCGATGACGAGTTGTGGCCCGATGCCACGTCATCCCCCTCCCCTCCGACGCGATGAATCTTCCAAGGCTTAGTGTCGAGTGTTGATCGTGGCGACATGGAGTACAACTGCCGGAGCGAATGGCTCGCGACAATCGGCTTCATACACGGGATCAACATGGCGTCGCTGCGACTGGACCTGCCGGTCCTTCAGAATTGGGACTGTCACAACTGCGGCGGCTGTTGCAAGCAGCATCTCATTGAGATCACGGATGCCGAGCGTGAACGCATCGTGGCGCAAGGTTGGACGGCGGCCGATGGCATCCCCAAGGGACAGCCTATCTTCGAGAAGATGAACGGTTGGTTCGGGCGTCCGCAGTGGCGACTCGCTCACCGCGCGGATGGTGGGTGCGTGTTCCTCGATGAGCGGGGCCTCTGTCGGATTCACGCGAAGTTTGGTGAACCGGCCAAGCCGCTGGCGTGCCGCATCTACCCGTATGCCTTTCATCCGGCGGGCAAGTCGGTGGCGGTCAGTCTGCGATTCAGTTGCCCTTCCGTCGTGAAGAACGCGGGGCGAACGATGACCGCGCAGCAAGCGGAAATTCGGCGACTGGCCGAGGCGGTCGTGCCGCAGGATGCCGCGACCAAGCCCGCACCCCAGATCAATGCGGCCGAGCGACTCGACTGGCCCGACTTCCATCGATGCGTTGATGCGATCGACGAGACACTCGCGCCGACGGCGGGACCATCACCGACGCCGCTCGTGGTCAGGTTGCTTCGCGCGGTCGAATGGACGGGACTCGTGGGGCTGTCGAAGTTCGACAAGTTGCGGGGCGAGCGACTCCAAGAATTCCTCGACCTGATTCGAGAGGCCGCGTGTGCGAATGTTCCCGCGCTGCCGCAGACGATGGCTGAACCGACGCGACTCGGGCGGTTGTACTTTCGATTATTGGTGGCTCAGTACGCGCGGAAGGACACGGCGGCCGACCTGCAAGCGGGGTGGCGAGGTCGCTGGCGATTGTTGCGGGCGATCTGGAAGTTCTCGCGCG
>JAYTXB010001089.1:0-3135 GCA_043743205.1 Schlesneria sp. | reverse complement strand
GGTCACACGCTGATGTTGTTCGTCGATGCCGAGCGTGAGCGCGTTTCGCAGACGGCAGCCGAGCGAGTGCAGTTTCTGCAACAGCACGATCCTGCTGATCGATCCAGCATTGTCAGTCAGCTGGACGGTCGTACCGTGCCACGTCCATCGACGATGAACGTTCCCGAAGAGAGCGACTCACCCTCCAATCTGGCGGTGTTGTACCGCATCGCGGAAGAGGTCGTGCGGCCGTCGGTCTCCATCGACCAAACGCTGCAGCGGATCCTCGATCTCACCATCGAAGCGGTCGGAGCCGATCGCGGTTGCGTGTTGTTGACCGATCCGCAATCGGGCGCGATCCGCCCACAGGTGGCCGGGCAACGCGAGGTCTCGGAGCCGGGATCGAAGATGCCCGTCTCGCGGACGATCGTGGACTACGTACTCAAAAACAATCAGGGGGTGCGGACGGCGGACGCTCAGCACGACAGCCGTTTCGATCCGGCACGCAGCATTGTGCAGGCGGGGGTGCGTGAGGCGATGTGTGTCCCGATGCAGGGCCGTCACGAACTGATGGGAGTGATGTATCTCGACATCACCACGCCGGCCGACCGCTTGCTGTTGCAAGGGATGGCGACCGGTTTTCGTGAGGACCAACTGCGGTTGCTCGTCGCGATCGGACGACAGGCGGCACTGGCCGTCGAGAACAACCGCTATCAGCAGGCGTTTGTCAAAGCCGAACGTCTCGCCGCAATGGGGCAGACGATTGCGACACTCAGTCACCACATCAAGAACATTTTGCAGGGCGTGCGCGGCGGCAGCTATCTGATCGACATGGGTCTGAACGATCACAACGAAGACCTCGTGCGCAAGGGCTGGCACGTCGTCGATAAGAATCAGAACAAGATCTATCACCTCGTCATGGACATGCTGACCTTCAGCAAAGAACGCAAACCGGCGCTGGCCCCGGCTCAACTCAACGAGACCGTGAGCGACGTGATTGAACTGATGCAGGCCCGCGCCGTCGAATGTTCCGTTGACCTTCAGTTCCAGCCCGACACCAACTTACCCATGTGTACGTTCGACGCGGATGGCATTCACCGCGCGGTGCTGAACATCGTGACTAACGCGATCGACGCCGTGGAAGGTTCCGACCACGCCGTGGTCAAGGCGGAGACCGGCTTGCACGTTGAGTCCGACATGCTGTGGGTCGCGGTGTCGGACAACGGGCCGGGGATTCCGGAAGACCAACTCGGCCGCATCTTCAATGTGTTTGAATCGACCAAGGGGGCGCGCGGCACCGGGCTGGGACTGGCCGTGAGCCTGAAAATCCTCCGTGAACACGGCGGCGATATCGCCGTGGAGAGTCGCTTGGGTGAAGGTTCCCGATTCACGCTCGCCTGGCCACGCCTCGACGACGATCACACGTTAGGCAACCACGCGCGCGGCTGAACTCCCGAAGCGACACTCGGCATAACGTGGTCTGAAATGACTGGTCACACAGACCGCTCGAAAATACTGCGGAATGTTCCGCAAGGCGGCGAGAGAGCAGTCACGGCCAGATCAACACATCCAGAGTAGAAGTGCTTCGCGCGGTCGAGATTGACCGGTTGGCACACAACGTCGGTGCGAGTCAGGCAGGGACTCGCCTACGTAGCTCATACGGATCGCAAGAAATATCTGCGCGGCAACACCAGCCAAGACTTCCGAAGTCTCAAAGACTTCGGAAGTCTTTCGAGCGCGGTTTTCATTTGGGATCCGTATCAGTCATTCCATGACAGAGATTCTCCGCATCGCAAAACGATCCGCAGCCATGACTCACGATACTTCAATCGCTGACTACGTAACCAAGCTCAAAGCGTTCGTTCCATCACCCAACGCCGTTCAGGGGACGAGGAACACGAGGCCCGTCACAGTGGCCACCTGTACGACGGCGGCTTTCGCGTCGAGCGGGACTTGGTAATGCAACTTCGGGGCGCACTCGCCGGGGCGATACCAGCCGAGTGAATAGACTTCGCGGCAGGGTGGGTCGATCGTCATCTGGTACGGCATCGAGAGGAGTTGCACACCGAAGCGACCGATGGACACGATCGGTTGCACGAGGGGATGTTGCGTGTGTCCATATCGCTCCAGTGCGGGGTCTTCAAAGTAGAGCGGATAATGGAAGTAGTTCGGCGCGTCCCACGGCATCACGACGGCGGGAAAAGCTCGTTCTGGAAACGGGCCGCTGGCAGTGGCCAGATTGAGATTGCTCGATTGACCTTTGGCCCATTCGCGAATGTCTTGATCGACCTCTTGTCCATTGTTCGTTCGTTGGAGAAATGGGTCGATGCTCCCGATTTTGCGATACCGCACGGCGGTCACTTGAGAGTGACTTACTTGTTCCGCGTCCGGTTGTGCCGTCGTTGCGATGTTCGTTGATGACCTCACCGTGGCCGGTCGTCCGGTCACTTGGGAGGGAGCGGGGACGACGTGATCTGGCTGCATCGCTTCCACATCTTCAGCGGGACGATTTCCAGTCGGATCGTCATCACGTTCGATGAGGGCGGGCAAGACCCAGTTCGGCTCTTCATCGAGTGGGATCAGGGGCTGAACTCGAACCGGTCGTGGCGGCGGCAAATCTTTCTGCAAGATGTTGCGGCGTGGCAAGTCGAACTTCGGTTCGGCCTGTTTCGCATCGGCTTGGTCGAGCGTCGATGCGGCCGGTTCCGCCGATTGAGGCGCGGACTCATCTGGGATCGACAGGTACGTCGGCTGTGGCTGCCCCGAGGGTGATTGTGCGGGTTGTGGTCCAGGGCGCGGCTCGTTGTCGAGCGCCGCGACTCCCGGTTTCGATCTCATGTTCTGCGGCGGGCTCGCTTCGGGCGGACCTACCGGCGACTCATTCAGCGGATAGAGCGACTTCAAGCGTTGCCAGCGATCGACGGCTTTCCGTGGCGATCCTTCTTCCACTGCCACAGCACGATCGACTCGCGCCGAACTTTGCTGTGCGAACAGAGTCATGGGCGAGGCCATCGCCAAGCAGACTCCGAGCAGAGCCGACTCAAAGTGACTCCATCGGCGCGTGTTCACCCGAGTAGTTGGGCGATTCTTCGACAATCGTGATGTCATGCGGATGGCTCTCCCTCACCGTGGCTGGCGACACTTGGATGAACCGCG
>JAYTXB010001088.1:0-1632 GCA_043743205.1 Schlesneria sp. | reverse complement strand
GAGCCGCATGCCGTCAGGCTGCGGGTTTCCTGCGGCGATCAAGAACCCGCAGCCTGACGGCGTGCGGCTCGCCAAGGCCTCATTCGTGACCGCGCGAGGTATAACAGCGCGGGCCATCACGTCAACTACTGTAGTCCTATCGCTCCGCCGACAAGATATCCCGTCGGCGGAGCGACAGGACTACAGTAGCGCGACAGTGCGTCAGTTTCGGCCGCGCGAGGTATCAACGATTCGGATGCATCATCGCCAGCCAGATGCCAATGGGACTCAGCCCATCAGCCCGCTCAACGCGCCCGTGCTGTCGCCGAGGAATGGCACCTTCACGTCCATCCGCTCCAGCATCGACAGCCACAGGTTGCTGATCGGCGTTTCTTTGGCGAAGCGGAGATGGCGCCCCGATTGAATCGTGCCGCCTCCCTTGCCTGCGAGCAGCACGGGCAGGTCATCGTGGTTGTGGGCGTTGCCGTCTGAGTTCGCGCTGCCGTAGGCAATCAGGCAGTTGTCGAGCAACGTGCCGTCACCCTCGGGGATCGCCTTCAGTTTCTGAAGCAGGTACGCGAGTTGGCTCACATGGAACTTGTTGATGTCGCGAATTTTCGCCTTCTTCTTCGCGTCATTGCCGTGGTGGGAGAGTTCGTGATGACCTTCAGGGACACCGATCGACGGATACGCCTTGTTACTCCCTTCGTTCGTCAGCACGAACGAGCAGACCCGCGTCATGTCCGTTTGGAACGCCAGTACCATCAGGTCGCACATCAGACGGACATGCTCTTGGAAATCGCCGGGGATTCCCGCTGGCACAGCGAAGTCGGGCGTCTTCACTTCGGGGAGCGATGCGGCGCGCGCAATGCGCTGCTCGATGTCGCGGATCGAGCTGAAGTATTCGTCGAGCTTCCGTTGATCGTTCTTCCCGAGCTTACCGGTCAGGTCGCGCGTGTCCTCGCGCACGAAGTCGAGCACGCTTTGACGCAGCTTGTCGCGCTTCGCTCGATCGGCTCCGGCACCCGCGCCGAAGAGCCGCTCGAAGACCAGTTTGGGGTTCACCTCTTTGGGAAGGGGTTGAGTCGCCGATCGCCACGCCATCGTCGATGAGTAGACGCACGAGTAGCCCGAGTCGCAGTTGCCCGCCATAGCTCCCGCTTCACAGCCGATCTCCAGCGACGCGAGCCGCGTCTGATCGCCGATGCGCGACGCGGCCACCTGATCGACCGACACGCCATTGCGAATGTCCGTTCCATCCGTCTTCACCGGGTGAGCACCGGTCAGGAACGACGCCAACGCGCGCGCATGATCTCCGCCCCCGTCACCATGTGGCCGAGCACCATCCGCAGTGAGACCAGTCAACACGAGGATGTCTTCTTTGACGGCCGCCAACGGCTCCAAAATCGGTGTCAATTCAAAGCCGGTCCCTTCGGTCGCGGGAGTCCAGTCGGCCATGTTCTTGCCGTTGGGAACGTACAGGAAAGCCATCCGGTTCGGCGCGGTCTTCGTCGGCGCAGCGTCCGCCGCCCACGAAGCCATCGGCCCCATCACTTCCAACCACGGCAACGCGATGGCGGTACTCAGGCCCTGCAACACAGTCCGTCGAGAAACGTGGCGATTCTTCATTTGGAATTCCCGTGGCTGATTCAA
>JAYTXB010001087.1:0-1857 GCA_043743205.1 Schlesneria sp. | reverse complement strand
GTTCGAGGTGAGCCGGGTGCCGTGAGGACCCGGGTTCTTCGTCGAAAAGTCCGGGGCTTCACGGCACCCGGCTCGCCAAATGTCGATCATTGCCCACGCGGTTAAACGAACTTTCCAGATCGGAATGTGATTGCGGCCCTATTCCTAAGCGGTGCTGGTCACTCGAACTGCAACTGGAGCGCGAGTTCCTTGACGCCGGTCATTGGGATCACGTCCGTCTCAATCGAGCGGCTAGAGCTGATGAAGACCGGGGCTTCACGATGCTCTTGTCCCGGCGTGGGTAAGCGGCCGTGGCTCCCTTTCACCGGGGAGGCGTCCAGCCCGATGATGTCCATGTAGTAGCGGAAGCCCAAGAGTTTCTGAGCCAGTCTCCGCGCGATGCGGAATTGTGGCAGAGACAACTTCGGATCGACGAACAGTTCCATAGGGTCATAGCCCGGCTTGCGATGGATGTCGATCGTGCGCGCGTAGTCGGGCGCGAGGGCGTCGTCCTCCCAGAAGTAATACGTGAACCAGGAGTCGGGAGCGGCGACGACCACCAATTCACCTGATCGCTCGTGGTCGAGTCCAAACTGCCGCTGCTCGCTCCGGTCAAGGATTAGGTCCACTCCGTCGGTCTTCTTCAACAACAGTTTGATCGCCTTGATGTCGTCGGGGCGCTGGATGTAGACGTGAGCCACTTGATGATCGGCAACGGCGAACGCGCGCGACGCACCGCAATCGAGCGTCTCCCAACCGAGCGGCTCGCGTCGCGCGGTGACGTAACCGTGTCGCCGCAACACGCGATTGAGGTGTACTGGGCGCGAGACCGGCGTGATCGCGTACTCGGAGACGACGATCACTTCCGCCCCGATGCGACGTGCCGCGTCGATGCACTTCCCCGCTTCGGCATCGACCAGGCGAATGTCCTCTACGATCCGCGGATCGTTCGGGCCAAGCCGCTGCAGCCCATAATCGAGATGTGGCAGATAGACCAGCGTCAGACTCGGCTGGTGCCACTGCATCACTTCGACCGAGGCCTCCGCGATCCAGCGCGAACTGCGGATGTCGGCCCCCGGTCCCCAAAAGCGATGCAGCGGGAAGACACCGAGCTTCGACTGCAACTCATCGCGCCAGCCAAACGGCTGACTGTATGAGTCAAAGACCTTGCGACCGTCGGCGGGATAACTCGGCCGAGGCGTCATTGACCAGTTCACGTGGGCGTACATGTTGTACCACCAGAACATTTTGGCCGTGGTGTAGGCCGAGTCTCGCCGCAGCCCTTCGTCGTAAATGCGCTCGCCGCGTACGAGCCGGTTCGATTGCTTCCAGAACATCACTTCGGCGAGGTCTCGAAAGTACCAGCCGTTCGCCACGATTCCATGTTCGCGTGGCAACGTCCCGGTCAGCAGTGTCGCCTGCGCCGAACAGGTGACGGCGGGCAACACCGTCCCCATCGGTCGGGCAAATCCCTCCTCAGCCAGCCTCTTCAAATGCGGCGTCTCCGGCCCGAGCATCTCGTGCGTGAGGCCCACCACATTGAGCAGCAACAACGGTCGCGGCATGAACGTTCCCAAATGCGTGTGATCCAAATTCGACTCGGCGATCAGGCTATGACGCTCATGACGGAGGCGTGCCGTGTGTACCTGATCGCACCGGCGCGATGCCAGCCCGCTCGACCTCATGCGGTCAGGATTGATCGGGTGCTCAACGACACGAGCACGAGTCAGGGAATGACTCGCCTAACAGAGCCCGTCGAAAAAGTAACCCGCAGCGTGAGTTTAGAAGTTGCGCTATTTGAGGATTGAAGTCGTCTTCGCCCCAACGGGGCCTCGGAGACCAGCCCAGGGCCAGCGAACACCGTGAGCGCCGCCCTGG
>JAYTXB010001086.1:0-4210 GCA_043743205.1 Schlesneria sp. | reverse complement strand
AGCAGCGCTTCGTAGTCGCTGACGAAGCCTCCCAACTTATAGATGACCATTTCTGACCCCACGATGGCGTTGAAGCCGCTGGAGTAGAGCCAAGGATCGGCCGGCTTGGCAGCAACCACTTGCGCGAGGCGGCCTTCCTGCAGCAGGTCTTGGTTGGTGAGCGAGCAAGTCCGATTGCGTCCCTTTTCCTTCGCCGTGTAGAGCGCCTTGTCTGCGCGACGCAGCACGCTTTCGACCGAGTCACCCGGTTCGACCTGAGAGACGCCGAATGACGCGGTGACTTTGAGTTTATCTACGCCGCCAATCTTGGATTCTTGCAGTGTGTTGCGCAGTCGTTCTGCGCGACGAACCGCCTGTTCGAGATCAGTTCCAGGGCAGAGTACGACGAACTCTTCGCCGCCGTAACGACCGACGAGTTCTCCCGAGTAAGTCTCGCGCGTGAAAAGTTTGGCGAGGTCGATCAAGACCTGATCGCCCACTTGGTGTCCGTAGGTATCGTTGACTCGTTTGAAGTGGTCGGCGTCGGCGAAGATCACGCTGAACGGCTCGTTCGGATTGCGAACGAACTCACCAACGAGAGCCGTCATTTGCGTTTCGAGTTCGCCGCGATTGGCCACGTTGGTGAGTGCGTCGCGCGTGGCGGCGAGCTTCAGTTCGCGAAACTCTTGCGGTCGCTTGCCGCCGCTGCGGGCCAAATCCCGGAAGACTTCGGCCACGCCCTGAAACTCACCGTCGTCGTCGTAGAGCGGGATCGCTTGGAGTTCGATGCGCACCGGCGGACCATCGGCGCGCAGGGCTTCCATCTGTGAGATCGTCGTACGACCGGAGTCCATGGCCTGACGTAGCGGACAGTCATCGTCGTCAATGGGCTGACCTCGGAGGTCTCGATACCCGAGCAGCCGACACGACCACTTTTGACCGAGCATGTTTTGAATCTGCCGACCGAGCAAGCTTTCTGCGCCGCGATTCCAGATCAGAAATTTGCAATCGGCATCGAGCAGATGGAAGCCGTCATAGAGACCTTCGACTGTGAACAGGTGGGTGAAAATCTGGCGGATCGAGATCGCTTCCTGTGCGTCGATCGGACATTTCCCACTCAGTCGTCCCCCATCGTTAATCTCGGAAGCTTGAGCGGCGAACGGCAAACCATCTCGCTGAACCCACCGTGCGAGAGCACTGACGACGTTGCCATCGAACTGTGTTCCCGAGCCCTCGGTGAACAGTTTCATGACCTCATCGTGCGACTTCGCCGGGCGATAGACCTGTTCGGTACAGAGCGACTCGTAAGCATCGGCCACCGCCAGAATGCGTGCCCCCATATGAATCTCGCGTCCCAGCGATCGCGAAGAAATCCCATCCGGCGCATAAGCCCGCTGTGACTGGTCAATGATCTCCAACACCAGTGGATCGACGCCACAAGCCTGCAGCACGTCGCTGCCAACGCTGTAGTGCAACGCCATCAATTCGACTTCATCGGGACTGAGCTTGCCCGGCTTGTAAAGCACGTTGTCTGGAATGCCAATCTTGCCAATGTCGTGCAGCAGTGAGGCGACTTCGATGATGCGCAACTGTCGGCCATCCCAACCGAGATGATTGGCCAAGCCGACGGCGACGAGAGCGACTCGACGACAATGTCGCACCGTGGCGACATCTCGGTGATGGAGCGCGCCGAGCAGTGTTCGGAGTACCGATCGGCTCACGACGCCATCGAGAGTGAGTTCGGGTATCTCGGAAGCCAGATCGGCAGCGGCCGTTTTGGAAAGCGCCAGCAACCCCATTAATGTGCGTGAGGAATCGGAGGAGGTTCGACCACGTGGTGCTGCGGCATCCGGCGGCGTGGCATCCGGCCGGGGACGAGCTTGAATCGGTGGCGGTGCTTGCATCAAGGCGGTCATAGGGTTGATCCGAATCGGCAGTGGGGTCTGCGGCCAATCAAGGGGATTCCGTGGTCTTTCGTCTCTGGCTTCTCAATCGGCCAGAGTCGTGGCCCGACGCAAAAGGTCCGTTCCGTGAACGAAGTCCCTTCGTCACGCCATGAACTTTCGCGACTGTTGCTTCGGGGAACCTAGTTCAAGACCCTCTCCGGTCAAACCATAGACCTCATTCCGATCGAAACAGCAGAACGATGGAAGCCGGTTGTGCCGGTCGTGCGTGGCTTCTGATCGCGGAGTCTGCGAGACGAGTGACCGTACGGAAAAGTTCTGTGTCACCCCCTCGAGTCCGTTTGGCATCTCAGCCCGCGTGGTTGTACTGGTGCAACTCGGGGCGATGGCCAAGGGACTGATTCTCGCTCGAACGCGAAAGCCTGCTCCACTCGCAAACGCCCCTCTGATACGAGATGAACGGAACCCCGTTGACGCTCGGCCACGGAACGCCACTGCGATTGGTCTGTCCGCTCAAGTACGGCGTCAAGCGGATCGGCTCGATCCCGTTTACCGACCAACGCCCCGCCGATTTCTGGGCCGAACGAGGCTACGACTGGTACTTGGGACACTGATTCCGATCAGCAACTCGCAGCGTGAGGGAGGGCGGAGTTCGCTGTGGCCTCTGAGTCTGGCGGACCATGTGACAACACGCAGGCCGTCACTCAAACCGGAACGGATCGGGTGTCATCTCGTAGCCGGGTCTCAGACCGACGTTCAGCAGCAGGCCCAGCGCGATCGCGGTGGTAAGGAGGCTCGAACCGCCGTAGCTCATCAGTGGCAGCGTGATCCCGACGACCGGCAACAGGCCGACCGTCATCCCCGTGTTGATGACTGTTTGCGTGGCGAGCAGCGTCACGATGCCGACTGCGATCAGGCGTCCAAACGGTTCGCGAGTCGCTCCCGCGATCATCAGTCCAAACGCAAACAGGGCGAGATACGCCGCCAACGTCACCAGCCCGCCAACCAATCCCCAGCGTTCGCCCACCATGCAAAAGACGAAGTCGGTCTGAGCTGCGAACAGGCGATAAGCATCGGGATCGTCGAGCGTCGCACCTTCCGATTCACTCCCCCAGACTCCACCCAGCGACATGACCAATTTTGATTGGTGCTGATGCCAGCGATCGCCTCCCGGATTCGGCCCGCCATCAACTTGAGAGAAGAGGGCCGTCACCCGTGACTTCTGCTCGATGCTCATCTTGATCCAAAAGACGGGACTCAGCGCGAGGCCGAGCAACGCGACACAGACCAAGTGACGCGGTCTCGCTCCGGCCGCGAACAGCATCGCGAATAACACTGGGACGAACAGCATGGCCGATCCCAAATCGGGCTCGATCAGAATGAGACCGAGCGGCACGAGCGTGATCAGAAACGGTGCGATCAGTCCCGTCACATGACGATGATTCTCGCGATACATCAGATACTGAGCCAACGCTAGGATGAACGTCAGCTTGACGAGTTCCGACGGCTGAAGATCGAAGACGCCGAGAGGAATCCAGCATCGAGCTCCACCGCGTTTCGCCATGAACAGCACTACGACCAGCAAGGGTAACGATGCTGCGAACAGCCAATATCCCAACGGCTTCCAAAACCGATATGGCACCGCGAGCGACGCGACGACCACCGGCAAGGACAGCAACACCCAGGTGACTTGCTTCGAGAAGTAGTCCGGCCCGTCATTTAGTTCATCCGCGCGCGCGATCCCCGTCAGGCCGAGTGCCACCAGCGCCATCGCGCAGCACACGATCCCCCAAGGCAACCGCACGAGTGAAATCCCCAAACCCATCACGCCTCCTCAAAGCGCACCCGACATCGAATCGTTTCCATCGCTGTGTAGCCGAAAGGCCATCTCGCGCGAATGCCGTGTGGGCAGTGAACGATTGAGGCCGTTCTTCAAAGATGCCTCCGGATCGCCCGACGCTCTCAAGGACCGTCGCATCAATAACTGGTGCCGTCAATCTGAAGTTCGAGGTGAGCCGGGTGCCGTGAGGCCCCGGGTTCTTCATCGAAAAGTCCGGGGCCTCACGGCACACCAAATCCCGACAGTTGTTGATGCACCGGTCCCAAACTGAAATCTTTGTCCCCGATCGAAGACCATCGACAAGAATTCACCGATTTGAATCTTCTGCAGGTATCATCCGGGACACTACCGCCTGCCCGATGACGTGCTGGCGACTCACGCACTCACTTGAATGAGGACCATCATGACAACAAGAACGCGACGCGATTTTCTGGCGGATGTCGGGCGAGGGATGTTGGTGGCCGGAGTCGGTTACGGCACGGCGTGC
>JAYTXB010001085.1:0-2831 GCA_043743205.1 Schlesneria sp. | reverse complement strand
AAGTGGACCAACACCGGGCGAACGGGCACCGGCGGTCTGGATGTGAAGGCGATGGACATCCCCAAGAAGATGTTCGGGATGGCCCGCCAGTTCGACGAGGGCGGGTCTCTGACCGTGGTCGGGACTGCGCTGATTGAGACCGGCGGTCGCATGGACGACGCGATCTTTCAGGAGTTCAAGGGGACCGGCAACATGGAAATGGTGCTCAGCCGTGAGTTGGCCGAACGTCGCATCTGGCCGGCAATCGACATCGGCAAGTCGGGGACCCGACGCGAAGAGAAGATTCTTTCTCCAGAAGTCCTTGAAGGAGTCACGCTGCTGCGGCGCAGCTTGATCTCGCTGAGTCCCGTGGAAGGGATGGAGCAATTGATTAAGACGCTCGCCAAGTTCCCCACGAACGCCGACTTTCTGGCCCATTTGACCCGCATCCGTTCGGTACTTTGATCGCAGCGTGAACGCTCACGTGAGGTCGCGGCGGTTGGTGGCGGCATGTTGAAGCCGCTCCATGACGGGAGCCTCCCCGTGCAGGATCAGGACGAATACAGTCGATCCTTCCCGCCAGACGACCCACGTCCCGGAAGTGGTGTACCGGACCTCAGCCACTGAAAAAGGACTCCTTGCGAGAGACGTACGCCAACTCGACTCGTGAAGTGGCAGCAGCAAGCCGGTTACTCGTGGGGATCGGCGATCGACCTGATAGGTCAATGGAAGCAGTTGCACGGCCAGCGTGTCACGGGGTGTGACGACCAATCTGTTGGAGAGCTCCAGACCACGCACGGACTGCCACCCGATCGGTACGGGGCAGCGTGCTTCCGAGGGTGCGGAGACGAGCAAATTCTGATCGAGTCCCGCCAATCGCCGCACATCGGCCTCGGTCACGACCGACGGGTGTGGCGCAAACCACGTCCACGCTGCGAGCAGTGTTACCGCCGCGCAGCCACTCAACAGTCGTCGTCGTGCCCACATCGCAGTTGCGATCGTTCGAATGTTCGTGACGCCCGTATTCGTGACGCCCATCTGCGGCGCTGCGTCACTGGCGCGTTGAGCCTCCTGAGCATGAACCGCCACTTGGAGACGCGCGGTCAGTCCGACAGGGACGGGAATATCTCCCATGGCGTGTGCCAAGTTGGTGTCGAAGCGATCTCGCTTCATTGCAGTGGAGGGTAGGGCGTCATCGTGCATTAGGGAGGCTCTTCAACCGTGGGACAAGGCCGCTTGAGGCAACGGGCCAGGGAATCGCTGTGTGTGCAGCGGCGATTGAGTCGCATTGGTCGCCTCCGTCAATCGTTTCTTCAGGAACGCCTTCGCTCGCGAGAGTCGGCTCATGATCGTCCCAATAGGAACGGACATGTGTTCTGCGATCTGCTGGTAACTGAAGTCTTCAAAGTAATACAGGACAAGCGGAGAGCGAAATTCTTCGCTCAACTCCAAGAGGGCCAGTTGCAACTGTTCACGGTCAATGACGGAGTCCCAAGTTGCTTCAGGAATACAGGGTTCTTCGATCGCCTCAAGCGATCGACCGCTGCGCTGCCGTTTCGATTTGAGAAACACATTGCGCAGGATAGTCAGCAGCCAGCTTCGTGCTGCTTGAACGTCTCGCAACTGATGACTGCGTTTCTGGGCGAGCAGATACGTTTGTTGTGTTAGATCTTCGGCCTCGTGCGAATTTCCCGTCAGTCGATAGGCGTACCGATAGAGCAGCGTCGAGTGCTGTTCAATCAATTCGCCGATCTTGGGCAGAGGCATTCCATCAACCACGAGTCACCTCACGCGGAGGAGACTCCGCAGCGATCAGATTTATTCCTTACTCAAGAGACTTCACCGCACATTTCGTTCGACATTGCGCGGAAAGACTTCACCGCAACTCCTCACGTCACGTATCGACGGCTTTCCAGAATTCAGCTTCGCCCGAATCGGGGGGCTTGGTTGGTTTCTTGCCAGCGGGGGCAGGCGGAGCTTTTCCGCGCCCGGCCATAGGAGGAAGAGGGGGCGCTTTGACTCGAGGCTTGGCTGACGCGGCGGCGGGAGTGGACGGAGTAGAGTTTTTTTTGGGCGGGCGAGCCTCTTCCAGTTCGATGATCTCATCATCATCAGGAAGCGGAGGGAGTGCCATCGGGCCGGACTTCAAAAGGGCGGAACGCTGAGCGGCTGCGGATGATTTGGCCCCCCCCGCGGATGCGGGTAGGCCGGATGGGCCTCCTCTTGTCGGGACTGCCGTGGGTTTCGTTGCTCCGTGAGGCGAACGGCACTTCAGACATTGACTGCGGGAATCGAGAGGGTTGCCGCACTGGTTGCAGAGCGGGACTGGTTGATTGGAGTCTTCGAGGTAAGCGGCTCCCGCGCTGGCAGGTTTGCCTACCGAAGTCGGTCGTGTTGCAGAGTTGGTCGGAGCCGAAGCGGGACGCGCTGGAGCGACGAACTCAATGCGTGGTTCCACTTTGGGGACCGGCGGTGCAGGGGGAGAGACTCGGACAGCGGGAGCAGATCTGATCAAGACCTCGGCATCAGATTCCGCAGCTTGGCTCCCTTCACTGAGGGCGCTGACGACCATGTTCTCGGGGCGCACGATCTCGGTCTGCGCGACTTGTCCTGTCTGAAGCACTTTCGCTTCCACATGGACTCGCGCTTGCTCGTCGTACCTGATGGTGACTTCGATCTCGGTCGCTTCGGGGAGGTTCTCGGGGAGCGGATCGACCTGACACATGCCGAGTTCGACGTATCGCGCGTCGGCGGCCGTGCCACTTTCGACGATCCGCAGATGGACTCGACGTTGGTTGTAGGAGACCGTTCCGTAGACCTGTGTCACGGATGCCGGGAGTGGTGTGTTGGCG
>JAYTXB010001084.1:0-2736 GCA_043743205.1 Schlesneria sp. | reverse complement strand
AAAGTTGTCGGCCACTCACCCCCCTCCCCCGCCTCAGGCCACTCCGCAGATGACGATTTTTCAGAAGATCATTGATCGACAAATCCCCGCCGACATCGTCTACGAAGACGACCTGTCACTCGCGTTTCGCGACCTGCACGCGCAAGCCCCGACGCACGTGCTCGTCATTCCCAAACGAGCCATCCGGTCCCTCGCCGATGCAACGGATGAGGATGCCGCCCTCTTGGGACACCTGCTCATCGTCGCTCGCAAGGTGGCCGAGCAACTCGGCCTGACCAACGGCTTCCGCACCGTCATCAACTCCGGTCCCGATGGTGGGCAATCGGTCGATCACCTGCACGTCCATCTGCTGGGAGGGCGCTCGCTCGGCTGGCCACCCGGTTAAGATCACCTCGATTTTTCAACTCAATCACCGCCCCAGTTCAATCCCCGCTCAACTCCCTCCCCTTCGACTGGAGACCACTCATGGCAACTCGGAAGCTCTTCTTATCGGCCAGCGTCGTCGTCGCAATGGCGGCATTGCTCGTCGCACAGAATGCTCAAGCCCCGAAGACCGGTCAGGCGATGACCGCCGCCGCGAAGACGTTCCTCGGCGCGATCTCTCTCGAACAGCGCGCGGAAACGTCGTTCAAGTTTGACGATGCCGAACGCTTGAACTGGCACTTCATCCCACGTCCTCGCAAAGGATTGCCGCTGAAGTCGCTCGAAGGAGCCGCTCTGCAAGCGGGACTCGGCTTGATCCATAGTGGTCTCTCCGACGCCGGTTACGATCAAGCCTTGAACGTCATGAGCCTTGAAGAGGTCCTCTACCTACTTGAGGGAGGCGAACGCGCCTTCCGCCGCGATCGTCGCGATCCCAACAAGTACTACCTAAGCGTCTTCGGTGAGCCATCCGACACCGGCCTGTGGGGCTGGCGTGTGGAAGGCCATCACCTGTCGCTCAACTTCAGCATCAAGGATGGCAAGGTCGTCGCCAGCACCCCCGAATTCTTCGGTGCTAACCCAGGTACGATCGAAGCAGGGAAGGACCGCCAGATTCGAGTTCTCGGCCCCGAAGAAGACATCGCTCGGCAGATCCTCAAGCTCTGCACGCCCGAACAACAGCAACTCTGCTGGGTGAGCAAAGTCGCCCCCGATGAAGTCCCCGGTCCCGCCGCTCCTCAAGCGGCCGTCGCCGCTCCCGTCGGCTTGGCCTACGCCATGATGTCGGCCGATCAAAAGAAGCTCCTCCAAGACTTGATGTCCGAGTACCTCAAAAATCTCCCCGCCGACATCGAACAAGAACGCCGCGCCGCCATCAACGACGCGGGCTTGGACGCCATTCACTTCGCGTGGTACGGCGACCCCGACCTGCACCAACGCCACCACTACCGAGTCCAAGGCAAGACGTTCGTCATCGAGTACAACAACACTCAAAACAACGCCAACCACGTCCACTCCATGTGGCGCAACCTGCAAGGCGATTTTGGTTTGCCGGTGAAATGACGAACCTCAAGCCAACGAAGGAATCTTGAGACAGGAGCCTGACCATGTCCGTGACCATCCCTGCCGAGTTTGAATCGTTCGTGGAGCGAGCCGTTGCCAGCGGTCGTTATCGGTCGGAGGAGGAAGTTTTCGCGAACGCGTTTCGCCTGCTCTCGGAACGAGAACGGCGCTGGCAGGCGCTGCGCGACGACATCCAGGCGGGACTCGATGACATCGAACGTGGCGATTTGGCTCCGCTCGATGTTGACGACATCAAGCAGCGCGGAAGGGAACGTCTGGCCGAACGAAATGCGAGGCCGTGATGGCGGTGCAACGTAGTCGCAGAGCGCTGCATGATCTCGACGAAATTTGGGACTAGATCGCCCGCGACAACTCCGTCATGGCGGATCGACTCCTCGACAAGATCACCGCCAAGTGCCTGATGCTGGAAAGGCAGCCGCTGATCGGTGAGGCTCGACCGGACCTGGCGACCAACCTGCGCGAGGTTCCGGTCGGAAACTACGTGATCTTCTATCGACCGTTGTTGGATGGAATCGAAGTTGTTCGCGTGCTGCACGCCGCACGGAACGTTGCCAATTTCGAGTGGGAGTAATCGGTGCCAAGTCTCAATGCCTCTGAATTGGAAGCCACCTACCGCGACAAATTCGCTCAATCGGCGAAGCTGTTCGAGCGGGGGAAGGCCCTGTTTCCCAGTGGCGTCACGCATGACGGGCGATACCTCGAACCGTTTCCCGTGTATGTCACCGAAGCTCACGGGTCGCGCAAGACAACGGTCGAGGGACACTCGATCATCGACTACTGGGTCGGTCACGGATCGCTGTTGCTTGGGCACGGGCATCCCGACGTGGTCGAGGCCGTGCAGAAACAGATGGCTCTCGGGACGCACTTCTCGGCCTGCCACGAACTCGAACTGAAGTGGGCCGAGCGGGTGCAGCGCATGGTTCCGTCGGCCGAGCGAGTTCGCTTCACGAACAGCGGGACCGAGGCGACTCTGATGGCCGTTCGCGTCGCGCGGATCGTGACTGGACGACAAAAGGTCGTCAAATTTATCGGCCACTTCCACGGCTGGCACGACCTGCTTGTTCCGGCCGCGTACTCGCCCTACACCCCCGACAACTGGTCGATGCCCGGCATCACCGACGGCACTCTCAACGACCTCGTCGTCATCCCGCCCAACAATCTCGCTGTCGTCGAAGAAACCTTCCGTCAGCACTCGCCCGCCTGCTGCATCATTGAAGGGACCGGCGGACA
>JAYTXB010001083.1:0-4118 GCA_043743205.1 Schlesneria sp. | reverse complement strand
ACGATCAGGAACGAAAAGATGAACGCGATCATCGCCCACGAGAGCCGCTCCAAGACACGCTCAATCGACTTGCCCGACATCAGCAGTCCGACCGTGAAGAGGATCACGGCCATCGCGATGCCGCCCAGCATCGTCGCATCGGCTCGCTCCGGGAGACGACCGAAGTAGGCTGCAAAGAGGACGGCTGCTGATCCGGCGGCTAACGCGGGAGTCGCCAGTTGGGCGGTGCCGATCAAAATATAGAACCACGCCCAAAACCGAGATCCCGGTTGCAGTCGCATGAACCCCGTGATGATCGGTTCGCCCGTGTACATCGTGTAGCGTGCGGCTTCGAGATTGAAGATCGTTTGCAGCACGATCCCCAGCGTCGCGATCCACAAGATGCCGCGACCATACTTGATCGTAAACAGTGGCCCAACGATCCATTCACCGCCGCCAATCGCCGCCGCCAACAAGATCGCTCCCGGCCCGATTGTCTTGAAGAGATTGACCAGTCCGAACGGCAATGGCTCGGGCAGATCGGCCCGCTCCCACGCAGGGAGACTGCCGTGATCCACGGCGGCGTTGGCGGCGAGTTGGTTCGAGTCCGCTGGACGGTTCGATGAGGCGGGCTGGTTCAAGAGGGATTACTTTCTCTGGTCGCGCTGCTCTGACCTGTTCTGAACGACAACGACAAATAGCGGAAATGAACGAGAAGCATTCGAGATGCCGAGCAGAAGATTGCAGAATGCAAATCGGAAAGACAAGTCGCGAAGCCGCGTCGATGGTTGCCGCGCCGGCGGCAGGCTCGGTCGGGCCTGTGAGGCTCGTCAGGAATTGCGGACGATCTCGGTGGTCCTCGAAGGCTCGATCCACCTCACAGATTTAACAGCCCCGTAGCTCAAGCAGACCGCCGGCATCGAATCAGTAGGCGGTCGCCCAATGGCACTGACTTTAGAAAAGGAACCCGCAGCGTGAGCGAGGGATTCCGCTTGTTTAGGCGACGCCACACTCCCTTACTGACGCGGCGGGCTTCTAAAGGGAGTCTCACGGGGCTGTCACCTGCCACTCATGGCGGAGGCTGATTCGCGGTTCGATCGTCTCGGTCGCGTGCATCAGTCCGCGCATGTAGCCGTAGGCAAACAGTCGGCCGAGCATTGTGTAGCCCGGTTCGCCGTCATCTTCGCCAAACAGTTGCGGTACGTGATCGGGTCGCATCGGGCCGGTGAAACGGATGTCTCGGTAAGCACGCATGGCCGCAGCCATGTCGGTCGGCCCGTTGTCGTGAAAAGTCTCGACGAAGTTGTCACGCGTTCCGCGCACGTCGCGAAAGTGGACATATTGAATGTGAGAACCCAGCCGGCGAATGGCCGCAGGAATGTCGCAGCCCATCGCGGCGAACGTTCCCTGACAGAAGCAGATCGCGTTCGAGGGACTTGGGACAAGTTGCATCAGTCGCTCAAAGTTCTCGACCGAATTCATGATCCGGGCGCGACCGAGCAATTCGAGCAGCGGCGGATCATCCGGATGCATACAGAGCGTCACTCCCGCGTCTTCCGCAGCGGGGACCAACTCACGCAAGAAGTGTTCGAGGTTCCGCCAAAGTTCATCTGCGGTGATGGTCTCGACCGCTGCGAGCGGAGTTTGTTGCGAAGGGATCTCGGTCGGTAATGCGTTTCCTTGGTGAGACCGGTTTAACGAGAGCGCTTGCTCGACCTCAGCCAAATGGAACGCCGTCACCATCGCGCCACCGCGGTCTCGCACATCGAGTCGCGTGCGGACCCAGTCGGTCCCGGCCATGAAGTTGTAGCAGAGGATTTTGACGCCGACGTGTCGCATGTTGTCGAACAACTGCTTCATCGCCGCCACTTCGGTTCCGTCGTCGCGTCCCAGCTTGAGGTTTTCAATCGGCAAGTAGCCTTCGACCGTCGCGAGTCGCATCCCAAACGACTCGACGCGATCGCGCATCTCCCGCAAAGCGTCGAGACTCGGGCCGGGATAGCGTCCCACTACATCGGTCACACCACACTGAGCCGCCAGCGTGAGGTTCTCTTCTGACAGCGGGGTCAACACGGTTGCAAGTCGCATGACGACCTTTCTCAACTGCTGCTACAAGACGAGGGAATTGATACAGAGAAATCATCAGGGTGTGACCGGCATTCCGAATTTGATCCCGTTGGAACGAGAGTGCGACCTGCGGTGACATTCAAATCCTAATTGAGTAGCCATGCTTGGAGCCACTTTGAGCGACACCCCAAGCCTCTGACAACCCAATAATTTGGAAACAGAAATAGGAATATGGCTCCAACGGGAGTACAAGTTCATCCCACCACGATTGGATGGGGAAACCTTCGGCTTGGCGTTTCGGCGAGATCCCGGGCCGACACCGAAGTCAGAGGAGTTGGGTGGCCGTCCCCTTTGGCACTGAGCTTAGTAAAGTAACCCGTTGCGTCAGCGAGGGAGTCCGCAGGTTTTTAGAGTTTCACAAGCCCTTACTTACGCGGCGGGTTTCTAAAGTCTGAGCCATTGGGCAGGTGCCGCTCCGCTTGGGAAGATTTGTTTTTCACTGTGTGAGACCGACAGACTGAGACCTCATCTCTATGACTCAGATTCAATTTATTGTTGTCGCTTCAGTTGGCTTCGTGTACGGCCTGGTTGGGAACCCATCGTTGCTGGAGGCTCAATTGAGCGTCAGCCCCGTTGCGGTGCAGCTCGATCGACCTGAAGCGAGCCAACAGTTGTTGGTCACGAATCGGCAGGGTGAGTTGCTGCGAGATGTCACGCGCGAGACGACTTACGAAGTCGTCCAGCCGGTCATCGTGTCGATTAGTCCGGACGGTCTGCTGCATCCCTTGATGGAAGGCAGCTCGCGCGTCGTCGTTCGGCAGGGAACGACGACCGTGGAGGTTGCGGTCACGGTGAGCGGCTTGTTGCAACCGGTACCCGTGTCGTTCATTCACGAGGTGCAGCCAATCCTGACAAAGGCACGGTGCAATTCGGGTGGTTGCCACGGGAAGGCGGAAGGGCAGAATGGCTTCAAGCTCAGCCTGCTCGGATTTGACGAAGCCTTCGATCACGACTCGATTGTGAAGGACGGAAAGGGACGGCGCGTC
Organism: Schlesneria sp.; assembly: GCA_043743205.1. GTDB lineage: Bacteria > Planctomycetota > Planctomycetia > Planctomycetales > Planctomycetaceae > Schlesneria. Next base: position 1,026 of record JAYTXB010001083.1, on the reverse strand, counting down.
GCGTTGACCGCGCCCGAACGCAGTCTGCTGTTGCTGAAGGGGACCGCGATGGTCCCGCATGGCGGGGGTCAGAAGATTGTGACCGGGAGTCCGCAGTACCAACGTCTGCGGCGTTGGCTCTCGGCCGGGGCACCGCTGAACATCGTCAATGAACGGCGCGTGATTGGAATTGAAGTCGAGCCAGCGCAAGTCGTCCTTACCGCGAACGGTTCTCAACAGTTGCGAGTAACGGCGATCGACGACGCGGGAGGCAAGCGTTGTGCGACGGTCGAAGCCGACTATCTGTCGAACGCAACTCAAATCTGCGACGCCAATCCGCGCGGACTGTTGCAGGCCAGTGACATTCCCGGTGAGTCCGCCGTACTCGTCCGCTACCTCGGTCACGTCGCCATTTGTCGAGTCGTGTTGCCTCGCCCCGGCAGCACGTTCACGCGACCGCCCGAGGCGAACTTCATCGATGCGCATGTGTGGAACAAGTTGACGCGGCTCGGCATTCCTCCCAGCGAGTTGATCGACGACGCGACGTTTCTGCGTCGCGTATTCCTCGACGTAATTGGCACGCTGCCGACTTCCACGGAAGCACGCCAGTTCTTGAGTAACTCGTCGGCGGACAAGCGAACCAAGTTGGTCGAGGAACTGCTGCAACGCCCGGAGTACTCCGACTACTGGGCCATGAAATGGTCTGATCTCCTTAAAGCCGACAAACTCAAGATTACGCCTCAGGGAACGGTCGGGCTGACTCGCTGGTTACGAAAGCAGTTTCAAGCCAACCGTCCTTACGATGAACTCGTCCGCGAGATTCTTACGATTCAAGGCTCAGTGCAAAGTGAGAGTCCGGCGGCGTTCTTCAAGTCGCTCGATCAGCCGGAATTAGCCAGTCGCGCAGTGAGCCAACTGTTTCTCGGCGTGCGAATTGAGTGTGCTCAGTGCCATCATCATCCGAGCGAACGCTGGACTCAGGATGACTATGCGGGACTCGCGGGCTTCTTCACGGGGACATCGCTGAAGCGATTGCCCGATGGCACG
>JAYTXB010001082.1:0-1978 GCA_043743205.1 Schlesneria sp. | reverse complement strand
CCGTGAGGCCCCGGACTGTTCGGCGAAGTACCCGGGGCCTCACGGCACCCGGCTCACCTCGACCATCAGATTGATACCGCCAGTGATTGATGCGCCGGTCCTGATGACCATCACTCGATTGATGCCACGCCGAACGTCTTCGCGACGGTCAGCGCGCTCTTCACGCCGTCCTCATGAAAACCGTAGCCCCAATACGCACCGCAAAAATGAGTGCGGCCGACGCCGCTGATTTCACCGTGTCGCGTCTGAGCTTGGACCGCTGCTCGCGAATAGATCGGGTGCTCGTACACAAACTCACGGATCACCTTGTCAGGGCGAATCGCCTCTGGCCGATTGAGCGTCACACAAAACGGCTCGGGCGAACGGAGGCTTTGCAGGATGTTCATCTGGTAGGTGACGGCCACGTCGGTAAGTGGCTCTCGCGGGAGATGATAGTTCCAACTGGCCCAAGCGCGACGATGTTTGGGCAGGAGCGAAGCATCCGTATGCAGGACGGCAATGTTCTGCTGGCTCTGAAATGCTCCGAGGACTGCTCGTTCCAAAACCGACGCATCGGCGAGTAGCCGCAAAGCTTGAGGACCATGCGTTGCGAAGATCACGTGATCGAAGCGTTCGGTTCCTGCTACGGAGACGACTTCCACGCCGTGCTCATCGCGACGCACAAACAGCACCGGGCAACTACGACGAATTCTGTCGCGGAACGGCTCAACTAACCGCTCGACGTAGCGCCATGATCCCCCCGCTATGACGCGCCACTGCGGGCGGTTCTTTAAGGCGAGCAACCCATGGTTGTGACAGAACTGCACGAAGTACCGCGCGGGGAAATCGAGCATTTGTGCGGGAGGCATCGACCAGATCGCGGCTCCCATCGGGATCAGGTATTGATCTCGAAACTGTGTCGAGTACCGTTGTCGCTCGACGTACTCGCCAAGCGTCACTTCATTCTGATCGTCTTGCAACAAGGCGGGGGCCTCGCGATTGAACCTCACAATGTCGCGTAGCATCTTCAGAAACGACGGCCGAAATAGGTTGAGCCGTTGCGTGAAGAGCGTGTTGAGATTCGAGCCGCAGTATTCGAGACCCGTCCGTTCGCACTTCACGCTGAAGCTCATCTCGGATGGCTGCGTCGTCACGCCAAGCAGATCGAGCAGGCGGCAGAACTGCGGATAAGTCCGCTCGTTGTAGACGATGAAGCCGGTGTCGATCGCGTACTTCTGACCGGCCACTTCCACTGCGACCGTGTGCGTGTGACCACCGATATAGTCGTTGGACTCGAAGACCGTTAGCTCGTGCCGCGCGTGCAGCAGTCGCGCGGCTGTCATCCCGGAGATGCCGGTCCCGATGATGGCAATCTTCATGGCGTCACTCCCCGTTTTTGAAACAGGAAGTGTGCGACGCCCCATTCTTCGCCGCGCCGGTATCCGAATAGTTCGGCACAAGCCAGATAGAACATCCGCCATCGCTGAAACATCCGCGAGGCAAGTTCGGGGCCATACGTTTGCTCAAACAACGGCAGGATGTGGGAGCGAGCTGCGTCATGTTGGACAAGCCACGCTTCGAGTGTTCGCTGGTAATGTCGCCCGTCGATCAGCCAGCGATCTTCAACGAGCAAATCACGCTGAAAGTCGAGAAACAGCTCCACCGACGGCATCGTTCCGCCCGTGAAAAAGTGCCGCGCCATCCAGTCGTTCTGACCGTCGGTTTCAAACGTGTAAGCGCACCGTCCATGATAGAAGACGTGCGCGAAGAGCTTTCCATCTCGCTTGAGCCAACTCGCAACACGCGCGAACAACGTCTCGTAGTTCCGCATATGCTCGAACATCTCGACCGAGACAACGCGGTCGAACTGTCGCGACGAACGGAAGTCATTCATGTCGCACGTTTCGACAGAGACATTCGTCAGCCCGCGCGACGCGGCTTGTTGGAGAATGAAGTCGCGCTGCGACGAGGAGTTCGAGACGGCGAGAATGCGACTCTG
>JAYTXB010001081.1:0-2360 GCA_043743205.1 Schlesneria sp. | reverse complement strand
CAGCGACGGGCCACCTTGATCCGAGACGCCTCGCGCGGCCGTCCGTCGCGGTTCATCGGCCTCTTCAATCCCCTGCAAGTACGGCGCGATCGACTTCTCCGCGATCTGTGCGTCCAATCGCTTGGCCGTTTGCAGTCGCGGCGTTGTCGCTCCCGTCTTGGCGTCGTTGCGAAAGAAGAACGCACCCGCCGCTCCCAACAGCAACACCCCCAACGCCAACCCGATTCGTTGATCTTGATGCACGACCTACTCCTCCCGCAGTTTGGCAAACCTCGTCTCGCCGGTTAGTCGGCAGATTCGGCCGAAGTGCATCAGCCTCGTTTGAGATCGCGATGGAAAATGTCCCAACGCGACGAAGCGAGTAACGAACAGCACGGTCGAATCGCCTCTGCGGCCAAGGTCAACGTGAGACGAACTCGCTCGAACGCGGCGACTCGCACGATCGTTGCAAAGAGATCAGAAGAGTGAATGGCAGAAAGATTGAGGGTAGATAAATAAGACCTTGGGCAGACGGCACACCCATTCGCTGACCGTCACGCTCCGAATCCGATCTTTCTACCCTCAATCTTTCTGCCATCACTTCTTCTGCTTGCTCCAACACAAGTCGAGCCAGTCGCGGTGCCAGAACCGGACGTGGCCGAGTAAGGCCAGCGCCAGCAGTGTCAGCAGACTGATCGCCGCGCCGACCAACACGCTGCGCGGGCGATAGGTCCACGTCACACGTTGCACTCCACCGGGAAAAGAGGCGAAACGAAATCCATTCGGAGATCCCAGCAGCGGCCGGTCCGTGTTCGACACGATCCAGTCGGGATAGTCGAGTTCTTTCAAAACCAGTTCGCCACCATGGCCCGAATCGACTTCGACCACGATTTGGTTGGACTCGCGCTGGGTGCGAACGACCGCAGTCGCGGGGTTGTTACGGACGTGATCGTCGAGTAACCCCGTGAACGCAACGCGGCTCGGCAATTCGCCGGACTCGCCCGCTTCCAACCGATAGAGGTAGATCGGTTCGCGGCGTCCCCACGCGCGGTTCAGCATGTCATCGACGCCGCTCCAAATTCGCGTCGCGTGCCACGACGGCTCGTCGAGCGGATCGAAGCTCAGCAGGTGCGTGACGCCCGACGAACGGAGCCACATCGAGAACGGTTCGTCGGCCAAGATCGGTCGGCCGTCACTCGTCGGCTTCGGCATCCCGGCTCCGGCGAACTTGGCGTCGGCGTATTCCTTCGGCGCGATCCCGAGATAGACCGGCAGACACGATACGCCGAGCAGCGTCCCGACGTTCTGGCCGGGGCAGTACAGACGCGGCGCGAGCGGTTCGGCCAGCATCAGCTTGCGGACGTGACTTTGCTCGCGGAATGAGATTGCCGGGGCCGAGACCATCACCACGTTCGTGACCATGCGACTGACCAGCCACAGGTCGCCACACGTGGACCAGAACACAAGACCGATCACGACCCAACGCCCCGTGCTGCCGTGTTGGCCCGTCGAGTTGCGTCGCGCCAGCAGCCCGTCCAATCCTCGCCCCGCCAAGAGCGCGACGGCCCACGTCGTGACGATGCCGTATCGCCCCGGACCTCGAAAGAAATTGAAGCCGGGAATGAACCGAGCCACCGGCAACAACCAACCCGTCGCATAGACGAGCGCGATCAGTCCCGCGATCAACCAGAACAGGGACTCGCCGTCGAGCGGCGAACGAATGCCCGACGCAGTCTTCTTTGTGAGCCGGGTGGCGTCAGCCCCCGGACTCTTCGCGGCAGGATTCCGGGGGCTGACGCCACCCGGCTCACCAAGACTTCCATTGGATCGCCTTCGCCCGACGATCAACCACCAGACTGCCAGCCCCAGCGGGACGAGGCCGCAGTACAGATGAGCCTCGACCTTGTTCGTCGCCGCTCGGATCGCACCGAACCTCGACTGTTGCACGGCCGCTTCCAAATCGTGATGCGGCCCGAACCAATGCCACGGCGCACCGAACTCCGCCACATCGCGGATCAGACTTTCATCCCCAATCGCAATCGGGCTGTACCACCAAAACGGCGCGAACAACTGCGAGACGTACACCGGCGGCAGGTGCCCGTAAGACGGATCATGCTCGTCTCCCACGGTCGCTCGTGAACTGCGAGTCTTCAATTCCCACGCGGGTAGAAGCTGAACCGACGCGAGCAGGAAGCCAGCGACGATGGCGAGCAACAGCGAGATCACCGGCACCACGTGGCCGCCTCCTGTCCCCTCGCCCCCCGCCTTGGGGGGGCTAGGGTGAGGGCTAGGGTGAGGGGGCCGAACGGTGAGCAGACTCTGATCGCGCAAGTTGCTTCTTCCGCTGTCCCTCAACCTTCAACCCTCAACTCTCAACCTGA
>JAYTXB010001080.1:0-4808 GCA_043743205.1 Schlesneria sp. | reverse complement strand
CACGGGATCGGCTCCCCGGTTCATCGGCATGAGCCTGATCTCCGGGCAACCGGCGGTGCGGTTTTCGGAGACGGCGGGACTCGGTTCACCGGGCAGCGATCCGTTGCCGATTCTCGGGGACTCGGCCTATACGATCTGCATTGTGCTGAATCTGAAGCCGCGCACCGGCGGCTATCCTCACGATCTCGTCGTCAGTTTTGGCGAATTCGGATTCGCTGGAAATCCCGGCAAGTCGCTCGCGAGTGGATTGGGAATTCGGCGTGCAGTGGGAGCCGATCATCAATTGTCGATTGTCGGTGGCTGGGGGCACGATGCTCTCCTGCCGCCGGGATCGTTCGCGCCGCTGTACCTGCGACCGAACATCATCACGATCATGAAGTCCGCTGGCCCGCTGGCGACCAACTCGCGAGTTTTTCTGAATGGTCAGCCGACCGACGCGATGCCGGGCTGGGGTGTGCCAACCGGTCCCGACACCATCCCCGACTTTCAACCACGTCAGTCAAAAGACTTCAGCGTGATGTTGGGACAAGCAGTGGCTGGCGCGGGTGGCATCCTCGGCGATGTTGGCGAGTTGTTGATTTACTCGGCAGCGCTTGATGAACAGCAACGAGTGGGCGTTGAGTCACACCTCGCGCAGCGTTACGGCATCACGATTCCGAACACGCTCGCCGCGAGCGCGACCGCGAGCAGCAAAGTTGCCAACGAAGCAGCCACTGCCGTGCATCCAATTGATGCGTTTGTGGACGCCAAGCTGCGTGAGAAGTCGTTGACTCCGGCAGCAGCGGCCCCGCGCGAGACGCTGATTCGACGCGCCTACTTCGATCTGCTCGGCCTGCCACCGACGCCTGAGCAGGTCGACAAGTTCGTCAACAATCCCTCACCGTTTGCGTGGGAAGCGGTGATCGTGGAACTGTTGTCGTCGCCGCAATACGGTGAACGCTGGGGACGGCACTGGCTGGATGTCGCACGGTACGCGGACTCGGCCGGGTTTGAGACCGAGGAGTATCACCGCAACGCCTGGCGATATCGCGATTGGGTGGTCAAAGCCTTCAATGACGACAAGCCTTATGACCGTTTCGTGCAGGAGCAACTCGCCGCCGATGAAATCTGGCCGAGCAACATGGAAGGGAGCGGCGGCTATGCGCTGCCCGCCCGGCAAGTCGCGAACATGGAGGCTCAGTTCGGCACGGGCCTGTTCGGGCTGGGGACGCGGATTGGCGAATCGCGACTCGACGCGAAGCTGTGGCGGTACGAGGAACTCACCGATTGGGTCGATACGACTGGATCGGCGTTTCTCGGACTGACGGTCGGTTGTGCTCGGTGTCACGATCACAAGTTCGATCCGCTCAGTCAGCAGGACTACTTCCGGCTGCAAGCGGTCTTCAAGAACACCAAGCTGGTCGATCGCCCGATCTTGCTTGATGTCCAGCATTCCAACTGGCACACCGACTATCCCAACGTGCTGCGAGTCACCGCGGCGCGCGAAGCCTATCGGCTGTTTGAGCAGTCGTTGGCGGGCAAGACGGCAACGGCCGAAGATCAGGCGAAGCTGACATCGCTGCGTGAACAGATCGGCCAACGCGTGCTGGAGGTTCCCGAAGCACCGCCGGGCGAAAGCCCATTCGTCAAACGCTACGACGGACTGTTCGAGATGCCGTGCGTGACGGTGCTGAGCCATCAACTCCCCGCGTTCACGAAACCGGTACGCGTGTTGAACCGTGGTGATCTCGATCGACCGCAGGCCGAAGTTTCGCCGGGACTTCCCGTCGCATTGGCCGCAGCGACCGCCGTGTCACCCGACATTCCCGACGGACTGACGAGCCGCAAACAGTTCGCGCTGTGGCTGACTCGCCCCGATCATCCGCTGACTTCGCGCGTGATGGTGAATCGACTGTGGCAATGGCATTTCAGTCGCGGGCTTGTCGCCACTCCAAATGACTTTGGTCGCCTCGGTCAGCCGCCGTCGCATCCAGAACTACTCGATTACCTCGCGACGGAATTTGTTGCTCAAGGTTGGAGCATCAAGTCGCTGCATCGCCTGATCATGACGAGCGCGGCGTATCAGCGGTCCAGCGTCCCGGCGTCGGAAACGGTCACGGCGAGCGATCCGGACAATCAATGGCTCTCGCACTTTTCCCGCCGCCGACTGGAGGGTGAAGCGATCTGGGATTCGCTGCACGCGGTCGGCGGAACGTTGAACCTGCAAATGGGTGGCCCGCCCGTCGCACCGCCGCTGTCCGCCGAGGAATCCGGCGCGCTGCGGTATCAGCATCAATGGGTCGTGTCGCCCGATCCGCGACAGCACACGCGGCGCGGCGTCTATTTCGTCTCGTTGCGAACTTACCGCTTCTCACTGTTCGATGTCTTCGACGCCCCCAACAACGGTGTCAGCACGGCGGTTCGCGATGTCAGCACCGTCGCGCCGCAGTCTCTATGGCTGATGAACAATCCGCGCGTCTGGGTGCAGGCTCAACATCTGGCCGCGCGGGTCGTGCGCGACACCGGCGACAACCCCCAGGCACTGGTGACAAAACTCTGGCGGATCGCCTTGGGGAGATCGCCTGCGACCGATGAACTGACCGAAGCCGTGGCTCTGTTCGAGCAACTCGCCAAGTCGCCCACCGTGCGACCGCTGGAGAACGCTCCCCCCGAACTGGCATCGCTGACCGCCGAACGAGCCTCCGCACTCGTGACGCTGTCCGCAGTGATCTTCAATCACAACGAGTTCCTGTTTATCGACTGACAACATCTGCACTTCCTGCAAGGCGAACGACTATGACACATCACTCCACACACTGCGGACGAACAACTCAGCCACGATCGCGTCGTGAGTTTCTGGCGGCATCGGCTCACGGGTTCGGCTCGGTCGCACTGGCGGGACTGCTGTCCAGAGAGGCCGCTGCCGCAGCGCCCGCAGCCGATTCACTTCGAGCACGCCAGCCCGACTTCGCGGCCAAGGCCAAGAGCGTCATTATGCTCTACATGTCCGGCGGGCCATCGCAGGTCGATACGTTCGATCACAAGCCGGAGCTGCAACGCTTCGACGGTCAGCCGCTCCCGGCCAGCTTTCGCTCCGACAATCTCAAGCTGCAGTTCATGAGCGCCACTGACAGCAAGTTGATGGGTTCACCGTTCAAGTTCGACAAGCACGGTGAGTCGGGTCTGGAAATCTCCAGCCTCTTCCAAGAACTTGCCAAGCGGGCTGATGACTTGGCGATCATCAAGTCGTGCCATCACGACTCGTTCATTCACGGCCCGGCGATCAATTTCCTTTGCACCGGTTCGCCGCTGGTCGGGCATCCGAGCGTCGGCTCGTGGGTGACTTACGGACTGGGCAGCGAGAGTGAAAACCTGCCCGCGTACATGGCGATGAGCGACGGTATTTTTCGCGGCGGCAACGGGATGTATCAGTCGGGCTACCTGCCCGCGCTGTATCAAGGAACCGTCGTGCGGACGGAAGGCTCGCCGATCAAGAATCTGGCTCGACCCGCCAATCTGGAGACGGCTCAACAGCGGGCCGTGCTCGATCAGTTGGCCAACTGGAATCGCCGTCACGCGGAAGCTCGTCCCGGCGACAGTCGGCTCGAAGCTCGCATCGCGAACTACGAGTTGGCGTTCAAGATGCAAACCTCGGCTCCCGAGTTGATGGATGTCACTGCTGAGACGGCCGCGACGCAGGAACTTTACGGCGTACAGAAAGAACCGACGGCACGCTTTGGCAGAATGTGCCTGCTGGCGCGACGCATGGTCGAACGGGGCGTCCGCTGCGTGCAACTCGTCAACAACGACTGGGACGGACACGGCGAGTGTGCCGCGAATCATCAGGCCAACGCCTCACGCATCGACCAGCCGATTGCCGCGTTGCTGACCGACCTCAAGCAACGCAGTCTGCTCGACAGCACGCTGGTGGTCTGGTGTGGCGAGTTCGGCCGCACACCGGTGTTGCAGGGAAACAAGGGCCGCGACCACAGTCCGTACGGTTTCAGCGTCTGGATGGCCGGCGGCGGCATTCGTGGTGGCCAAACGATTGGCGCGACCGATGACTTCGGCTTCCGCGCCGTGGAAGACAAAGTCCACGTTCACGATCTGCACGCGACGATGCTCACGCTGCTCGGCCTCGACCACAAACGGCTGACGTATCTCTTCGAGGGCCGCAACCGCCGCCTGACCGATGTGGGCGGCGAGAACGACTTGGCGAGGCAGTTGATTTCGTAGAGTACAAATCAGAGCGGCTCTCCTATCGTCTCACCTACACTGGCTACGTCAAAAGCGGTTCAATCCGCTTGTCACGTCCGGCCGGTTCCATCATCGGTATCGAAGAAGAGTTGCAGGCCCCCGTCTTGGCGGACTGTCCCGATCTTCTTGCCCGTCTCGATCTGGCGGTCGAGACGGATGACGCCCTCGTCGTGACCGACTTCAAAACGGCGCGGAGCCGCGCGAGCCAGCATCAGTGCCGCGTTCGTGACCGTTGGTGTCACTCTGACCACGATGCGCTGCATTGGATTCCAAGGCCAGTGACGCGGAACCCGGCTGGCCCGAGAGTTCGTCTTGAATCGCCTGTCTGCACGCGGTGTATGCCGCCTGCACTTTCCGGTGGAAACCATCGAGGTCACTGAACAACAGCCCGGCATCGAGTTCGAGCGCGACTTCGCAGCTCGCACCGAGCGAACCGTAATCGGGCTGACCGACCTTCTTGGCGAGGCCGACTTTGACTGTCATGGGCATGGGACATCCTCCAAAGAACGAAACGGCCCCGTCCGCATCACTCGGACACGGACGGGGCCTGGAAAAGGAACGGTCTGGCAGCA
>JAYTXB010001079.1:0-3435 GCA_043743205.1 Schlesneria sp. | reverse complement strand
TTGGTCTTCGCCGCGAGATAACTCTCGGCCGCCCAGGACTCGAAGCTGCGATGCTGCGCGAACTCGGGAAGCTGTCCGTCGGCGAAGCGCGGATTGCGTGCGAGGCTTTCGGCTTGAGCCTTCACCGTGGGGAAGTGCGAGTCGGTGCCGAGTCGATCGTCCCAGAAGGCGTGCAGCTTGTAAGGCGGTGCCCCGATGTGCGAGCGGATGCCGATGAGGTTGCCTCCCAAATCGGAGTTTGCACCGGTGGGAAACTTCTGTTCATCGACCAACGTCGTCGTGTGGAGCGGCTGATGCAGATCGCCGATCAAGTGGAAGAGCCAACAGAGACGCACGGCCTTGTTCTGCGCATCCGTCACGTCGGCATCGCGACCCGGATCGGAGGCGGCTTCACCGCTGAGAACCTGCATTGACAGGTCGAGCTGTTCGAGGATGTTGGTCGCGTTCGGCCCTTCACCCGCGATCGGCTGCGCGGGCAGAGCCGACTGAACTTTGTCCCGCCTTGTACGGGTAGTTCACGTAGTGCCACGGACCTCGATGAAACTTGTGAATCGGATGCGTGGCGATTTGATCGCGCGGGAAGTTGCGTGGCGGACGAACGTGATCGCACCAGACGGCGGCTCGAAGGAACATCCACTCGTCATCGGTCACATCGGCGGGACGATTCTTCAGCAGCAACTCGTCTCGATGCGGGTGTGCCTTCAACAGCGTGACGACCTTCTCACGCTGAGCCTCGTCCAGTCTTTCCCAAGCGATGCGCGCCACGATCAAGTGCCCGGCATCGTTCCACGCCCAGGCAGAACCAACCGATCCGAGTACCGCGACAAACACGACCATGAACGCGATGAGCCGACGCATGAGGAGTCTCCATGTGAGATGTTGTTTGGCCGACGAAATTGCTGGCCAGCGCTGATGGGATCGTCGAGATGTTGTGTTAAACGGTGAGGAAGAAACGGTGAAATCTTTCGACATCGTTTGCGAGCGGCGTTGGAAATCGAAGAGGAGACCTTCGGTCGGGCGTTTCGGCAGGGTCAGGAGACCCGCGCAGAACAGAAGAGACCCGCGACGAGCCGGGAGAAGTGCGGGCTAGCGTTTCGTCACCACGTACAGCCGAGGGGCGTAGATCGCTTTCGAGTTGGTCTCGGGGAGTTGAGGAGTGAACTCAGCCGGATTCAGTCCTCGCAACAATTGTTCGACGGTCGCCGCTTCCTCAAGGCCGCCGGTGTGACCGACGTAGGCGATCACCGTCAGGATACCTTGAGGACGAAGCATCTCAAGTGCGGCAACGATGGCCTCGACAGTGCGGCTCGCGTTGGTGGTGACCGTCATGTCGCCGCCGGGGAGGTAGCCGAGGTTGAACATCACGGCGGCAATGCGACCGTGATGCTCGACTTGGATTGAGGCTCGCAGCTCGGCATGATCGCGGCGAAGCAGGGTCGCGTTCGTCAGTCCTGCCGCGAGGAGTCGCTCCGCAGTTCGATCGAGTGCGGACTGTTGCACGTCGAAGGCAAAGACTTTTCCGCTCGAACCAACCCACCGCGCAAGAAACACCGTGTCGTGACCGTTGCCCGCAGTCGCGTCGATGGCGGTGCCTCCCTCTTGGATCGCAAGGCGAATGATCGCGTGAGCTTGCTCGGTGAGCGGTGGCATAAGGCGAGTTTCGTGATAAAGCGAGTTGGCTGGATTTCGGATACTGTGAGCGCTGTCGGCTGATGGGAGAGCCCGCGTTCGACGAGTCGAACAACCTCAGCCGTGCGAGTCCGGCGAATTGTCGGATCGCACGCCATTCCAAACGAACGCCAACCCAAGGATTGCTCCGATGCCAGCGCCGAGCAAACCTCCGGCCAAGGTCGGTATCGCCCCGAAGATTGCGACAGCGATTAGCGATGGAAAGATGATCGGATCGCCAGCCGGGAGGCCGGGGCCGTAGACGAGCCACATGTATGCGACTTGCCCCGCGTAAATGCCGACTGGCCCCCAATACCAGCCAGCAGGGCGAAGCAATGTCGATGCCAGACCTGCTGCCAACAGTGATCCAGAGTAATAGACAGACATCGAATCCCAAGGCTCTACTTGACCTGTGACGGCGGGCGATGCTGCCCAAATGGCCCAGCCCAAGATGGCTCCCAAGAGGAGTCGCGTCGTGGTCATTTTTATTTTCCAAATCGACGAACTCATGTTTTCCACCCCACTGCCTAACATATCTTGAACAGCCGACCATTTGCCGCGAAGTGTACCAAAGCAAAAAAAACGCGCCACAAGTCGCCGGGTTTCTAGTTTTGTAGGCTGGCTGGAGAGGCGTCGCACACCATCAACCGCGTGCGCTCACAGTACCGGATTTCGAGCAACCAGTGCGAGTCATGGAATGACTCGCCTACGTAGCTCGGGCATTCCATGACCGAGATTCTGTGGATGTTCCGAAGTGTGATGTCACGCCAGTTGGCGCGCCAGCTCCCTCGCGAAGTGCGGGGCGTGGAGAGTTCCCTTTGAGCCGAGGCCGTTGAAGTAGGCAAGCTGCCGGTGATCCGAATGGACTCCGATGACGGGGTACTGGTTCAAATGAATCGGCCTCACAGCGGCGTGGTGGTCGAGGACATCGAAGGGGAGTCGGAGGAACTCACGCAGCTTGCCGGTGATCTCATCTCGCCCTGCTACGGTCGGCGTGTGGTCGAGTCGCTGCCATTCGTAGGTTGAGCCTACGCGGAAGTTTTCGTTACCCAGCGGCACCAGCCAGACACCTTGATGAACGACTCGCTGTTCCGTCAGACCGGGGATGCGGACGGTCAGAATTTCGCCCTTGGCAGGCTTGAGGATGATATTGCGGAACCACGGGTTCGTCGTGAGTGCGGCCCCTTCACAGAAGACCAGTTGCCGCGCCTGAACACCCAGTCGAGGGAGACGCACACCGCTATCGTCGAGGACCAGATCGGACTCGGGCAGAAGGTCGGCTGTCAGATATCCGCCGTCGCCTTGAAAAGTTTCACGTGAAACGTCGAGATACCTACGGACATCCAGTTGCCCCGCGAACGGCATCTCAAAGCCACCTCGCTCGGTGACGAACTGGTGGTCACTGAGAAGTGGCTGCGGCTGACGGATCAGCGCGAGAAATTCGGCCGAGGCACGACGCTTGGCGAAAAACTCAACCTCAGTCTCGGTCGAGAAGAGTCGCACCATCGGTAGTTCATGGAAGAGTGTCGTGGCGGTGATTTGTTCGACTTGGCGATAGATCTGAACCGCGATGGGCCAGAGTTCATCAAGTCGCCAAGACTTGACGAGACGCTGACCTGTGATGGGAGTGATCAGTCCCGCCGCGATCTTCGAGGACGTGACCGGGGCCTCCCGATCAATGACCAAGACTCGCGAGCCGCCCCATCTCAACGACCAAGCCAATGCGGTCCCGGCAAGGCCTTGTCCCACGATGATGAAGTCGAACTC
>JAYTXB010001078.1:0-6639 GCA_043743205.1 Schlesneria sp. | reverse complement strand
AGCCGGGTGCCGTGAGGCCCCGGGTTCTTCGCTGCAACGTCCAGGGTCTCACGGCACCCGCTTCACTAAACTCCGACAGTTATTGATGCGCCAGTCCTTGGGCGTGAGCCCCATGATTTCAGCAAGATTGATTGAAATGAGCCGCGACGCGGCGGCGGCAGATTCGAGACCCAGCATTGCTACCGTCGCTTCGCGACTCAGGAAACTGCGCAACTTCTAAGCTCTCGCTGCGGGTTACTGGAGAGGCGGGCGAGATCCCCTTCGATTCACGGGCTGGCGGTGCGAGCATCCAAGATCGGTTTGACGGTGTAGACAAACTCCGCGATGGAACGGACGCCGAAGTGCTTCATCAATCGGCTGCGGCGGTCTTCGATACTCCGCACGCTGAAGTTCAGCAGGGCGGCGATTTGTTTGTTGGTCCGTCCGCTGACGATCATTTCCGCGATTTCCACGTCGCTGGTGGAGAGTCCAGAGAGTGCCAACGCATACTGCGCGAGCCGTTCTTGCTCGACGCCACGCCGTCTGGATAACTCCATCGCTTCGTCAACCGCCTTCATGAGCTGCTGCGAATTGAACGGCTTCTGCAACAATGTCAGCGCACCTTGACGCATCCCCTGGACGGTCGATTCGACATCGGCATGTCCGCTGATCAGGATCACGGGCAAGTCCGGAGCCCGGCGAACGAGGCTCGTCTGCAACTGCAATCCCGACTGACCTGGCAAAGCGAATATCCAAGACCAGGCAGCCCGGTCTCATGCAGGAGAGCGACGCGAGAAACGCTTCGGAGGAACCGAAGCGTTCCGTTGAATATCCGATCAGGTGACAGTTGGACGCAATGGTGTCCGACACGGCTTGATCGTCGTCCACAATCAAGACAGTCGGGGATCGTTGCATGATTCGTACTTTCCACGAAGCGACGGGATGACTGGCCGAATGAGGGAGGATACCGCACGCGGTTAACAGCCCGTTGAAAAACTGTAGGAGGGCCTCCTAGGCCGTCGTTTTTCTGCGGGAAATCGGACGGGCAAGGTGGCCCTCCTACGTTTTTCAACGGGCTATTAACTGGCACGCCCGAAGATGAGACACCGGCGAGCCGTGTGCCGTGAGGCCACGGGTTTCGTACGGCGATCAAGAACCCGCAGCCTGACGGCATGCGGCTCGCCGGTGTCCATCTTTGGACTCGTGAGGTAAATGTTCCAAGGAATGCGTTTGATGTCGTCCGGGATGCGTTTGATGTTCACCGGAACGCGATTGAGGAAGCATGGTATCGTTTTGACGTGACAAGCCGCCACTTGTTGCTCCTGCACGCCCACGGCCTGCTCCAAAAAGTCCCGAACAGCCATCTCGACCGAGTCACCCCACACGGCATCCAATCCCTCAGTACCCTCTTGGCTGCCGCCAACATCAGCACCACCGAATTCAAAAAACTGGCGGTATATACCTCGCGCGGCGGAGAATGAGGCTCACCCCATTAGCCGGAACGCGCTCGCGTCCGGTTCGAGAGTTCGAGAGACGATTGAATTCCGAACCGGAAGCGAGCGCGTTCCGGCTGATCTCTCGACACCTCATTTTCCGCCGTGCGAGGTATATACCTCGCACGGCCACAACTGAGACGTTTTAAGCGAGCCGTGTGCCGTGAGGCCACGGGTTTCCTGCGGCGAACAAGAACCATGCGGCTCGCCAGTGTCTCAGCTTTGGCCGCGTGAGGTTTAGATTGAGACCGGAACGGTGAAACGAAATGTGACTCCTTGGGTCGCGTTGGGGCGGCATTCGATTTGGCCACCGTGGGCTTCGATGATGGAGCGGCAGATGGGCAGGCCGAGGCCGATTCCATCGGGCTTGGTGGTGTAGAAGTTTTCAAACAGGTGCGTCATTGCTTCGTCAGTGAGGCCGTGACCGCGATCAGAAACCGCGACGCTGAGGAACCGCTGAGTGCCGTCGGATTCTTGTCGGCAGGTGATCTCAATTTGCTTCTGCTCGCGCGAGGTCTCTTCCATCGAATCGACCGCGTTGCGCAGCAGGTTGATGAGAACTTGTTCGAGTTGCACGGTGTCGCCGTTGACGATTGGCAGCGGCTCGTCGTTGTGGAGCACCACATTCACGCCCTGCTCGCCGAAGTCATGCTCCAGAATCCTCAAGGACTCTTGCCTGAGCAGGAGTCAGTTGGAACAGTTGGTAGAAGGCGCGGTTGGCCGACCATCGGGGCGCACCCCTGCCGGACGCCTCACGCCATAGAACGGCAGTTGGATCAGAATGGCATGGACTCCCTGCGCGTGAAACGCCTTCGCGAAAATGCGACCGACTTCCATCTTCGAGCCCGATTCATGCACGACCACGATCGCCGGCGCGTCGATCATCGCGCCGCTGTCGTCGCGCGCTGGATACCACTCCATCGCCACGCGGTCGTTGATCGTGACGCCACTCGGTTTGGGTGACGGGAACCGCACGAGAGCCTCCATTGAGGAATCGGTCCCCGCCTCGACACTCACTTCAAACGCGGCAGGCGACCAAATCAACCCGTCCAGACACGCCCTCGCCTCGACATTCTCTTCGACCTGCGGCGCGAGCGTGTCGCGCGCGGGAAACACTTTGCCAATCGGTGACTCTGCCGACTCAGCCACCGAGCAGCCAATCGAGAAGAGTAGGACGCAGCACCGAACCGTCGCTACGGCCATGGAAGAGTCTCGCGTTAAGCCGGGAAAGAAGGTGAAATCGCCGCCGTTATTGGAGTCGTTGCTCATCGCTTTCGCTACCGAAGCCAGACCGAGTAGCAAACTCGGCGGTGTGATGGGGTTCGCTGATTACTCATCGAAGATACCTGCGGCATTGATTTTCGAGTTCAACCCCAGTGTGTGGATCAAGCCGCAGTAGGCCATTTTCCGGTTTGGGAACGTTGATCTCGCGGACTTCGACGGCCGACATCTCGATCCCTTCCGGGCCCTGTTGCTTGACCCACGGGCTGACGTGCCTGGGACGCGGGATGCAGACACGCGCGGCTCGCAGTTGCATCCGCGCGGTGCGTGAGGGCGCTCCCTTCTGACCGTCAACGACCAAGTCCTACTCGCTGAGCACCGGTTGCTCGGCGAAGAATGCGCCCCGCTTGAGCCGACGCGGTTGATCGGCGATGGTCAGCACCCAGTGTCCGGCATGCGTGGCACGCACCACCCAGCCGCAACGACCCTCACGCAGCCAGCAGTAGAACTCGAAGTTGTCGGCTCCACGATCGCTCAAAGGAATGAAGTACGCTCCGGCGAGTGAGGGCCGTCTTCACGCCGCATCATCAACACTGAATACAAAAAGAAGCCGCGTCCCGAACCGTTGCCCGTCGGCCTGAGTCCCGTGATGGTCCGTCACCGAAAGTCGCACTCGGTGGTGTCGTTGGCGATCAGCACCACGCCCCGAGCGGCCTCTCTCGTGGCGTGGCAATGCGGCTCGATGAGAGCCTCAAGCGAGATCGCGTCATTATCAAGGAACCGATAGGCCGCCTTAAGATCGTCCCAGTTTTCGGTCTGCGCCCCGGTGCCACCATCCGGCCGTTCCGCAAATCGAGCCGCCATTTTCACCAACCGCGAGGTCGTGTCTTGGAGCACAGACTGGACGCGACTGCGGCAGAGCGGGAGTACCGATCCGCCGTCGAGCGAGACAGCGAACATTGGCCCGCTCGCTACGCGCTCGGGCGATTGCTGCTGTCACAAAAGCCCCTCGTTCAATCTCAAGCAGCCTGCCGCATGAGAGACAATGCGGCTTCCCGCCTGCAAGTGGCGAAGTGTCTGCGTGCGCTGGGAAAAAACAATGAAGCCAAGACTATTCTGCATGATCTGCTGAAGTCTCAACCGGAAGCGAGGTCGAAAAGCTTCATTCGTGTCGGCGAGCCGGAGTCGGGGTTGCCGGTCGAAATGGAACTTGGGCTGATGGAGGTGAGTCTCCAAAATTGGGAGGCCGCACTGCCTTGGCTCGAACGAGTTTTATTGGACGATCCGCAGCTCATTGAAGTTCGTTACGCACTCGCGACGACATTGCGGTCGCTGGGACGCCTCGACGTGGCACAACGTGAGTTCGAAAGAATTCGGCTGGCGCGCGAGGCGATTGCTGAAGCAGACCGTCTGGTGGACGAAATCGCTCGGAGGTCAGACCTCTGTGTGGCGGAGCGGTGCCGCATCGGTGAGCTGTATTTGAAAAATGAAAGCCGTCGTCGCGGCGAGTTCTGGCTGCGTGATGCGCTGAATCGCGATCCCAACTACGTTCCAGCGCATCGGCTCCTTGCTGAGTACTATCAGGAATTGGCGAGGAGCCATCCCAACTACGCCGACTTGGCGGAACGGCATCGACGCGCGGCGGGGCCAGCGGTGGTCCCATCGCGAGAGGCCACTCCATTGGACTCAACAACAGAACGAGGCAAGCCCTAATGGCGCGACAAGCAAGCCGTTTTTGCGACGGGGTTCTACTGGTTTGGATGGCGGTTCTCAGTGGCTGCTTTCCTACTTCCACGCCCTCGAATTTGAAGCCAGTCGGTTCAACGACTCTGGCACCTGAGTTCCAAGAGCAGGAGGCTGAGTCGGGGTTCTCATTTGCGTATCACAACGGTGAGGAGGCAAAACAGAACGCGATCTTGGAGTCCCTCGGGGGGGGCGTCGGTTTGCTGGACTACGATCGCGATGGTTTGCTGGATTTGTTTCTGCCGGGAGGAGGCTCGTTCGATGCGGGACCGGCTGTACTTGGAGTCGCTTCAGCGTTGTTTCGTCAGATCACGGAAGGTCGGTTCGTCGATCAAAGCGTGCTGGCCGGAGTGGCGACTTCCACGCAGTACACGCATGGCGTTGCGGTTGGTGATTTCGACAACGATGGGTTTGCGGATGTGTTGGTTACCGGATACGGCACGCCGACAGTGTGGCACAACTGTGGAGATGGCTGCTTCCAAGATGTCACGACTGCGACTGGACTATTCGATCACTACTGGAGCAGCAGCGCCGGTTGGGGAGACGTGAACGGTGACGGGGCACTCGATGTCTATCTCACGCATTACGCCGACTGGTCGTTCGAGAATCACCCGCGCTGTGGGACGGCGGCTCAGCCCGATGTCTGTCCTCCACGGAGATTTGAAGGATTGGACGATGCGCTGTTCGTCTCGGACGGAGCGGGTTCGTTCGTGAATGGCTCCGCAGCCGCAGGACTCAAACCGCGCGGCAAGGGGCTGGGTGTACTGCTGGTCGATCTCGATGACGACCACGATCTCGACATCTACGTGGCGAACGACACCGATGACAATTTTCTGTACGTCAACGACGGGACGGGACACTTCGACGAGACGGGGATGCTGAGCGGGACCGCTGTCGATGACAAGGCTCGACCGAACGGCAGCATGGGTCTCGCGGTCATCGACTACAACCGAGATGGTCGAGTCGATTTGTGTGTCGCCAACTACGAAGATGAAGCCTTTGCACTCTATCAGAACAACGGCGCGGGAGTATTTTCTCACGTCAGTTCCAAGACGGGGATCGAAGCGATTGGCAGGTTGCAGGTTGGGTTTGGAACAATCAGCGGCGACTTCGACGGTGATGGCGACGAAGACTTGGTGGTCTCCAACGGTCACGTGATCCACCATCCCGTCAACGCGCCGTTGCGACAGGAGCCGCTGTTCCTACTCAATAATGGCAAGTCTCGATTTGAACGAGCGATCGCGCCACCCGGCCAATACTTTTCGCAACCGCGCAAGGGACGCGGGTTGGCGAGTGGTGACTTGGACGGCGATGGTGATCTCGACTTGGTGTTCGCCAACAATAACGAGCCGTCTGCCATTCTGATGAATCAGACTGAACGCCACGGACGCTGGCTGGTGGTCGATTTGGTTGGCACCGCATCGCCCCGCGATGGGACCGGGGCGAAGGTGGTCTTGGTCACTTCGCAGGGAGAGTTGATCCGACATGCCTTCGGTGGTGGCAGCTATCTCTCGGCCAGTTCGCGCTCGCTCCACTTCGGCTACTCGCGCGAGATGACGCCGCGCAGCCTGAAGGTCCACTGGCCATCGGGTCGAATCACCGAACAGCCGCTCACGGCCGATCACCTGCGCAGTCAACGAGTGAAGATCGTTGAGTAAGGCGAGCGGCATGAAGAAATGTCTCTGTAGGATGGGCACTCTTGCCCGTCCTGACTTGAAGACCGAAACCCGGACGGGCAAGAGTGCCCATCCTACATCGCGTTACGACAATTCCTGCCACTCGCCTAAGGAGCGGCAGATCAACAACCGGCTCACATCAGGCATCAGATTGATGCCGCCCGTGATTGATGCGCCGGTCTACTCAGTCTCATCACCGCCGCGCAGCGATGAAGTAGAGACCGGCGTAGACCTTGGGGTCGATCAGTTTGCCCAACGTCACTTGCTCGGCCAGCCAGCGTTTGATGGTTCGCAGTTTGGGAGTCTGGACTTCGATCTGCTCGTGTTCGACGCCGCCGCCCGCTTCGACCTTGGTGACGTTGCACGCGAAGAAGTACGAGATCACTTCGGAGGTCAGGCCGGGTGAGGAGGGGCAGTCGCCGAGATGGTCGAGTTGATCGGCGTGATAGCCGGTCTCTTCGATCAGTTCGCGCAGGGCCGACAGCGCGAAGGCTTCGTCCTGCTGTCCGGGGACATCGCCGCTCAGC
>JAYTXB010001077.1:0-2302 GCA_043743205.1 Schlesneria sp. | reverse complement strand
CTCGGCGGAGCGGGCTACGCGGCGTATCAGCCGACGATGGCTTACCTCGCCAAGCGGAATCGGCCTATCTGGCGAACGGCCAAGGTCGAACAGGGGAACATCGTCTCGGTCGTGAACTCGACGGGGACGGTCAAGCCGAAGCTCAAGGTGGCGATCGGTTCATTCGTGTCGGGGCCGATTCTGAAATTGTTCTGCGAGTTCAACCAAGAGGTCAAGGAAGGCGACGTACTCGCCGAGATCGACCCGCGCATCTATCAAGCAGGCGTCACACGCGATGAGGCGGCGCTGGCCAGTCGCGAGGCCGATGTCTTCCGCGTGCAGGCTCAACTGCAACAGGCCATCAACGACGAGAAGCGGGCCATCGCGTTGCGTGCCGAAGATGTGTCGTTCATTTCTCAAGCGGAGATGGACAAGTTCCGGTTCGCGCGGCTGTCGCTCGACTCGCAGCTCAAGGTCTCTGTGACGACCGTCGATCAGGCGCGAGCAACGTTGGAGAACTCGAAGGCCAACTTGGACTACACCAAAATTCGCGCCCCCGTGAACGGCATTGTGATCGACCGCAAGATCGATCCCGGTCAGACATTGGCCGCGCAGTTTCAAACGCCCGAACTGTTTGTCATCGCGCCTGACATGCGACAGGAGATGCACATTCATGCGTCGGTCGATGAAGCGGACATCGGTCTCATCAAGTCGGCTCAGCATCGCAAGTATGAGGCCACGTTCACGGTCGATGCGTATCCCGAGAAGTTGTTTCGAGGGACGATCCGCGAGGTTCGGATGAGTTCGACGACCGTTCAAAACGTCGTGACTTATCCGGTGATTGTCGCCGCGCCGAATCCCGATCTCGAATTGCTGCCGGGGATGACCGCGAGCCTGTCGTTTCAAGTCGATCATCGGGATGACGTGATTAAGATTCCGAATGCCGCGCTGCGGTACTACCCGAACTCCAAACAGGTCCGACCAGAAGATCAGCCGATCTTGGAAGGGCAGTCGAACTCCGGCGAAGTTCAAGATTCCGCACAGCCGTCGGAGAAGTCGCTCTCGGCTGATGAGCGATCTCAACTGCGACGCGATCGCAACCGTCGCCATGTGTGGATCGCAGATGGTGATTTTTTGAGAGCCGTTGAAGTGCAGACGGGCTTAGGAGACAGCCAGTTTTCGGAGATGCTCAAAGGGGATTTGAAGTCGGGCGATGCGCTGGTCATCGGCGTGCAGGTCGCACCGACCGGTGCGCCGCGCTAAGGCCGAAGACTCCACGCCCCCTCCGACTTTTGTCATCTTTGGACTGCGGGGATTCATCACCGCTTTCTTTTCTCTGCTGCCGCTCTTTTTTTGCAACCCCCGCACAGACACGGCCCTTCAAAAAGCCAAGCCAGAAAGGACTGCGGTGATGAATCCCCGCAGTCCAAATCGGATGGCAAAAGTCGAACGCACAACTCGTCTCCCCTACAACAATGGTCCACTCACCCATGAACTTCTTTCTCACGCTGCGGATCGCGATTCGGGCTTTGGCCAAGAACAAGATGCGGGCGGCGCTCACGGTGTTGGGGGTGGTCATCGGGATCGCGGCCGTGACGACAATGGTGTCGCTCGGGCAGAGTGCCAGTTCGCTGGTGCAGGGGCAGTTCGAGTCGCTCGGCAGCAACGTCATCATCGTCTTTCCGGGAAATCGTCAGCGCGGCGGCGTGTCGCAGGCGCAGGTGTCGCTGACCGCGCGCGATTCGGATGCGATCGCGACCGAATGTCCGTCGGTGCTGGCGTCGTCACCAATTCTTGGCGCGGGAGGCCAAGTCATATACGGCAGCTCCAACTTCAGTCCGAACGAGATGCAGGGAGTCAGCGGCGACTATCTCACGGTGCGGAACTGGCAACTGCGACGCGGTGAGTTCTTCACCGAACGCGATGTGGTCAGCGCGGCCAAGGTCTGCGTGATCGGGCACACGCTGGTGGTCAAACTGTTTCAGACGACTGATCCGATCGGGCAGACGATTCGGATCAAGAACATCCCCTTTCGAGTGATCGGCGTCCTCGAAAAGAAGGGAGCGAACATGGTTGGCCAAGATCAGGACAACATCGTGTTGATGCCGATCTCAACGGTTCGCAAGCGACTGCGCGGGTCGGAGTTTGATAACGTGAACGCGATCATGGCGTCAGCGCGTTCGACGAAGCTGATGCTGGATGCTCAGAACGAAATCGACCAACTGTTGTCGGAACGGCATCGCATTCAGCCGGGAACGCCGCGCGATTATCTCGTGCAGAACACGACCGAGATCGCCAACGTCTTCGGCATGATTACCGGCAC
>JAYTXB010001076.1:0-7652 GCA_043743205.1 Schlesneria sp. | reverse complement strand
GCAGAGAGGATCAACAACGCTGCGGCGGCTCGTAGCGCAGTCAACGTCGGCAGGAGCGACCAGCGGGAAGAACGACTGACGAATCCGAACGTCAGATCGATCAGTGACATCGCTACCGCCAGCGGCAACGCCACACGTAACCCCAGCACCAGCGATTGCCGCATCACACAGCACAGCAAATCGAACAGGGACGGCCAGTGACTCGCCGCTGCCACAGGCAGCGTGTGGAAGGTTTCGAGAATCGTGCGTGCGAACAACAAATGTCCACCCACCGGTTCCATTAACAGCAGCGTGGCGATGCCAAACATCAGCAGCATTTCGGCCGAAACCGAACCTTCTGACAGTAGTTCCGGATTCAGCACGCCGCCCATTCCCAGTCCCGTGTGTCGATCAAGCCACTCGCCCGCCAACTTCAATCCGGACAGCACGATCGCCAGTCCCAAGCCCAGCGCGGCGCCGAGTACCAATTCACACAACAGAACCGCGACGAAATCAATCGGCGATTCGAGGAGACTTCCCAGCGCACTGACAGCGTGAGCTGACGACGGTATCACCGAACTGGCTGGATCCGATTCACCGTGCAGAAGGCCCTGAGGTTGCCGGACACCGCGCGGCGCTTCGATTTCGTGCCCGACCCATTGCACGGAGGAAACGGTCTCCCGCGTGAGCGGCAACGTCGGCACCACTACCAGCGTCAACAACACGATCAGCCCGACTCGGACCTGCCAAGTCAACAACGTCCGCCCCAGCAATACTCCCACTCCCAAGCACCCGACCAACCGTGCGATCACCAGCAACGACATCCCCGCGCGCACCAGTCCTTCGGTGGTCGCATACTGAAGCAACTGCCGCCCCCACGGGTCACAAACGATTTGATTCAAGAGATCGTGCATGATGATCAACGAGCGGTTGCCGAACGGGCTGCTCTGAACGGCGGTGAGTGCTCCCTCAAAAGCTCTCCGGGATGCGGCGGATCAAGTCGATCGAATACTCGGTCAACAGCCCCAATCCCCATGGCAGCAGTAGCAGCACCACGCACGTGAGGGCAACCAACTTCGGGGCAAACGTCAACGACTGGTCTTGCAATTGAGTCATCGCTTGCACGAGACCGATCACCAGTCCGAGTGCCAGCGCTACGAGCAACGGCGGCCCGCACAAAGTCAGCGCGAGCAGCATGGCTGAGCGACAGAGTTCGACCGCTGTGTCCGTCGTCATGAGGACCACACCCCACAGAAATGAAACACGAAATCGAACGAGTGGGTGCTGGTGTGCGTCACGCGACACGCACGCTTTCCAACAGCATCCCGACCGTCAGAAACCAGCCGTCAATCAGGACGAATAGCAGCAGCTTGAACGGCAGTGAGACCATCGACGGCGGCAGCATCGTCAAGCCCAGGCTCGTCAGGATCGAAGCGACCACGAGGTCGATCACGAGAAACGGCAGGAAGATTTGAAAGCCGATCAGAAACGCGACTTTCAGTTCACTCAGCAGATAGGCGGGAGCCAGCACGGTGAATGGTACATCGTCGTAGCTCAACGGCTCACGCCAGCGTGCGGCGGCGAGTGAGTTCTCGGGCGGACGTTGGAAATCGAGGAGCATCCACACGGCATCGGCGTTCCCGGCGCGATCAATCTGTTGCGACAAAAACTGTCGCAACGGAGCGATCGTCCGTTCCAGGGCCGTGACTTCATCGAGCGCCAGTTCACCCGCCACGGGTTGTGAGTAGGGGCGAATCCCTTCGTCGTAACTGCGTTGCCAAACGGGGGCCATCACGAGCAACGTCAGGAACAAGCTGAGTGCGGTGAGGACTTGATTCGGTGGCGCCTGCTGAGTCCCGATCGCCTGTCGCAACAGAGCCAGCACGACCGAAAACCTCACGAAGCACGTCGTCATCAACAAGATTGACGGAACCAGACCGAGGACCGTCATCAGCACGAGCATCTTCAACGAGGTGCCAATTCCAGACGGTGACACGATCGCTGCCGGATCGAATCCATTGCCCACGGGCAACGCCGCCGGTGCCACACCCGCCGATGGCGGCTCAAACACGACAGATTGAATGGCTCTAGCGGGCACGTCGCTACTGCGCTGTCGCGTTGCCGCAGGACGCGAATCGAACCGTTCCTGTCCCCACAGTCGAACGTCACCAATTCCCGTTGCAGCGCAGACGAAGAGCAACACCAGACCGCCATGCAGCGCAGGCGAATAGCCCGGCCCGATACAGCGCCGCGCGTTAGGAACAGCGCCGCATCGAAGGCGGACGAGGCTCTCATTCATGAGTTGTCTCCTCTCCGCGATCGAACGTCGCGAGACGCGGTTCGCGCGAGCGAACCGATTGAGAAGTGGCGACGGACTCACGCGGCAACGACGATCGCGCGGAGACTGGTGGACGATGTCCCTCACGCTGGTTCAGACAGGTCTCAGTGAGACGTTCCACTTCCCCCGGATCATTGATCTCAGAGAGTGTCCGCACGCCATCGGTGGAGACACCGAGGACAAGGACGCGACCACCACACCGCACCAGATGAACCGCCACCTTCGGTTCGAGCTGGCGTCGGCCGAGTAACTCGAACGCTTCAATTGGCAAGCCACGCGGCACACCGACATACGGCTTGATCCACCGGCCAACTAGAGTCAGGACACCGACGATGCTCCCCAATGCAATGACCGTCGTCCACAAACCGGCACCGTTTGAGGTCGAATGAGTTCGTGCATCCATCTTGGCCTCGCGACCATTCGCGCGCGGCGGCAATGCCAGTCCGACCGTCGGTTCGTGCGAACGACCCCGCTCGACCTCACCGTCTGCCCACACAAATGAACCGAGGCTCAGACACAACGCACACGCCAGCGCGCACGACCACCGCTCACAACGCAGCAAAGTGCGCGACGCCAGCGACATCCTGTCCGCGCGAAAGCTCATGAGTTCCGATCCTGCTCTTCCCTGAACGACCGGCAAAATCTGCCGCCGATCGGAGCGGTGGAATAGCCGGACAACTGGAATCGAGCAAGATCAGCTTCGTGTTAAGGCGATCGGCAAGGCTTTGTAGCCCTGTCGCTCCGCGACAGGAAAGCCAATAGCCAACTGCATCAATAGGCATTCGGCTCTCCTGTCGCAGAGCGACAGGGCTACGTTGGTAAAGCAAATGTCGCTGCTCGCCTAACATCCTGTTGATAAACGTAGGATGGCCTCCTAGGCCGTCCGTCTTGGGCTTTGAACGCGGACGGGCAAGGTGCCCATCCTACGATTTTCAACAGGCTCCTAACGAACGGGGGTCCGCAGACACTTCCGGATTTGGAAAGTGAGTTTAACCGCGTGGGCAACGCCTCGCGCGTCGGGGGAGGTTGGAGACGGCTGGTCCCCCGACGCGCGGGGCGTTGCTCACACGGTTAAACGAGCCACTTGAGTTCGGAAAGTTATTGCGACCCTGTTCCTAAGAGCCGCTCCGGAAGAGTCCGGTCAGTGGGGCTGCGACTGGGGATTGCCTCAGACCCGAACGCATTCCGATTCACTCGCGGCCAATTCGAGAATCGCGGCGTCTTGCTCAGCGGCGGCGCGTTCGAGGGCTTCGAGCATCGCACGCGGCAGGAACGGCTTTGGAATGTAATCGTTCATGCCAGCGGCCAAGTAATGCTCGCGATCACCCTCCATCGCGTTGGCGGTCAGTGCAATGATCGGCACACGTCGCCAACTGCCCGCTTCGAGTTGTCGAATCTCGCGTGTGGCTTCGATGCCACCGAGAATCGGCATCTGGATATCCATCAGCACGACATCGAAGGTCGCATGAGAGACCGCATCGACGGCCTGTCGCCCGTCCTCAACCAGCGTCACCGCGTGTCCCCGCTTTTCGAGAACGCGGCGCACGATCAACTGATTGACTTTGTAGTCCTCGGCCACGAGGACTCGCAGTGGACGAGCCAGTACGGGCATCTCCGAGACAGCATCGCTGGGCACCGGCACCGCATCCGCCTGTGTCCGGCGACACGTGCAGGTGAAATGGAAGCAGCTTCCGCGGCCGATTTCGCTTTGTACCCAGACCGCGCCGCCCAAGAGTTGGACCAGTTTCGTCACGATCGCCAAGCCCAACCCGGTGCCGCCGTAGTTACGAGTGGCCGAACCATCAATCTGTTCGAACGGTGCAAAGATCAGTTGCAGCTTGTCGATCGGAATGCCAGTTCCGGTGTCGGCGACCGCGACATGCAGTTCGAGTTGATCGTCACTCTCACTCTGCAATTCGACCCGGATCGCCACTCGACCGGCCTCGGTAAACTTGATCGCGTTGCCGACCAGATTGATGAGGACCTGCTGAACTCGACTTGCATCCGCGACCAAATGGTCACAAACGTTCGCCTCGACCGTCCACTCCAGCGAGACTCCCTTCCGCTCGGCCAGAAACTGCAGCGGTTCGAGTGTTCGGCGGAGCGTCTCTCGCAGCGAAAAGGGGACCGGCCGGAGTTCGAGCTTGCCCGCTTCAATCTTGGAGAAGTCGAGGACATCGTTCACGAGCAGCAGCAGCGAGTCGGCCGACTGCTTGATGAGCGTCAGATGGTGAGAGGCTTCCTCGCTGAGGTCCAACTCCAGTGCGAGCTGACTTATTCCAAGGATGCCGTTCATCGGCGTGCGAATCTCATGACTGACGTTCGCCAGAAACTGACCCTTGGCCCGGTTGGCCTGCTCCGCCCGTTCCCACGCGGCACGCAGTTCCTCCGCTTGACGTTCGATCCGCGCATTCGCTTCCGACAATTTGCGGTTCTGTTCCACAATGATCACTTCCGCACGCTTCCGTTCCGTCAGGTCGTGCGCCACAGCAATGACTTCCGAGTCCTCGGGACTCGCGCTTTGCAACCGACTCAGATTCCAGAGCAACGTCACGTCACTTCGATCCGGCGTCGAGATATTAATCTCGAATTGACTCACACCACCTTCGGTCTGCACCTGTTGAAAGCGTGTGAGAAATTTCGCCAGCGCGGCCTCCTCAGAAAACAACCGGCGGCAGTCCTCGCCGATGAATTCGTCGCAAGCAATTCCCAGCGTCCGCTCCGCTTCGCGATTGACGCTCTTGATCGTGCCGTCGGCAGCGAACCGCACGATGATCGCCCCCGCCATTTGAATGACTGCTGACAATTTCTGGCGACTATTGAGCAGGTCGGCTGCAAACTGCCGTCGAGCGGTGATGTCTTGAATTTGTGAAACGAAGTACAGCGGCTGTCCGTTCTGCTCGCGAATGAGTGAAACGTTGAGAACTCCCCAGACGATTGCGCCGTCGGGACGCAGGTAGCGCTTCTCCATTTCATAGGTCTGAATCTCACCCCGCAGCATTTGCCCCACCATGGCCAAGTCGGAAGCCAAGTCATCCGGGTGAGTCACCTCTTGAAACGTCAGGCCATTCAACTCGGACGCCGAGCGGCCCAGCATCCGGCACATCGCTGCGTTGGCACGCAGAAAGTGGCCGGAGGGTGAGACGATGGCCATGCCGATCGCGGCGTGTTCAAAGGCGAGTCGATTGTGAGACTCACTCACTTGCAGTGCATCCGTCACGGTGGCCCGTTGAACCATCTCATGTTCGAGACGTCCGTTGGCCTGCTGCAACCGATGCGACATCCGCCAAAAGAAGACCACTCCGATCAGACAGATCGAAATGGCAATCCAAAACAGACCGACCAACAGTGGTCGCAACGTCAACAACCGTGCGAGCATTTCGGGAGTCGGTGCGAGTGACAATTCCCACGATGGCCCCGGCAGAGACACGTGAGACGTTCGTCCCCATCGACTCCAGAAATCGTGGGGAATGGACGGACTCGCGAATTCACTTCTCCCAATCGCCGCCACACGAACCGCATACCCGGAGTGAGCATCGGACAGACCGAGTTGGCACACCTCGGTCATTCGCAAGACGATTCCCAACGTGCCACGATCCCCTTCAGAACCGGTGATCGGACAGATCATCGCAATGCCACGTCCCCCATGACGGAGATCGAACACCCGACTGATTCGTGTTGTCCCATGTTTTACGGCCTCGTCCCGAGTCTCCCTGAGTACCGGGTCGTTCCAAGGCCGGACTTGCGACAGATGCTCGTTCCCTTCCAATGGAAACGCCATCCGAATCGTTCCCGTCTCGTCCACCCAACTGATTTCACAGATGTCGGGGAAATAGTGGATGAGTGTCTGAGCGTCGGCTTCAAACGTCGCGCGGTACATCTGCCGAGCGCGCGCATGTCGCGCCATCAAACTATCCAACGCTTGGACTCGCGATTGAACGTGCTTGGCAAGCTGAGTGGCGGTCTGACTCGACTCCGCTTGCGTGAGCTGCCGAATCTCATCGACTTCCGCTCAAGACAGAGTGAAGTGACTCAAAACCCCGGCAACAATCCCCAACACCAACAGCAGCGTGGGGAGAACCCAATCTGCGCGGCGCGACTTCGCCTCGACCGAAGTCGAAGCGACAACGAGTACGGTCTGCGGATCAACGTCCCTCATCGGATCGTCGAAATTCGCCAACGGGCTAATCCTGCCGGAATGGCTCGTTCCAAGTGCAGCGGTGGTCGGTCGAGTGGTTCGGTGCATCGCTTGGGGGTCTATGAGTCGGCGGCCCGCGTCTGGATTGGATTGCGCCGTAACCGGCCACAAACCAATCGAACATAGACCTAGCGACTTGCAGAGGTAACGGCTTCCCAATGAACCATTTGGGAAACTCTGACCATCATGCCGGTCGTGCCGACAGAGACGCCGCCACAGGCAGTTCATTCTGTGACAAACACCCCGATTTCAAGGGGCAGCGCGGCGCACGACTGCCACCCAGTTTTGGCGAGGCATCGCCTCAAACCACATTTAAGGCAATCCAAAACGTGACTCGGCAACAGCGCATTCCGCGAACGAATGTGCCTGCACGCCGAAGCCAGCGGCGTCATTGAGTGCCGCCTCGGCCTCAGAGCATGCACCCGCTGATCGGGCTAAAACCCCGTCTGTTCGCTCGCACCTTGCTGTTGCTCAGTCTTGTAGCGTTCGATCGCTCGAATCTGATTGGACAGCCTCTGCTCTGGACCCGTCGGGAAGTACTGTACGTCGTCGTCGAGGTAGTACGCCGAAGGGAGCGTCTGTCCGCCAACTGTTGTCTGGAAGCAACCGGTCGAAACCGCCGAAAGCGACAAGCAGCCGACCAGCATTACTCCACGCCAGCCTCGGTTCACGTTCCGTGTCATGTCAGATTCCTTTCGAGGAACTCGGCGAACATTCCGTTCCAACCGATCTCCCGACAACCCACTTCCGACAATCTCACTCTTCGAGCCTCAATGAGAATCGAAGGTGAAACGTCCCTAGCAACATACCTCGTGCCATCCAAGGGAAAGGATCGGCAGTCACAACCCGAATCTTTGGCCGAATCGCTACAGTCCCTCAACTTTCTCTGCCTTCATCGACCAGAGCGTTCGTCTCAGCAATCGTCCAGAGTGTTGCGTCGAGTTCGGCCCGGTTTCTCCGACGTTGTTCGGCACGGGTTCCCCTGTTCTGTGCGGGTCTCCAGACCCCACCGAAGCCCACGACCGAAGGTCTCCTCTTTTGGGCTCCCCGCCATTCGTGTTGATCATTGTGGCAAATCAGCCGCAGGGCGCTAGCCCCGGTTTGTTTTCGCTTAACCGGGGCTAGCGCCCTGCGGCT
>JAYTXB010001075.1:0-1638 GCA_043743205.1 Schlesneria sp. | reverse complement strand
GCCGCTGGCCCGCCCAAACCGCAGAAGTAACGAGGAGCGTTTCGCTTTGGCATCCTACGTCCGGTCGGCTCAAACAGACCGGACGTAGGCGTCCGGTCTACGGTAAATCCTCACCTGCCGCTCGCCTAATAAGGTACAGGGCCGGAAAAACTTCCCGAACTCAAGTGGCTCGTTTCATCGCGAGGCGTTGACCACGCGGTTCAACTCGCACTCCAGATCGGGAAGTTATTGCGAGCCCTTTTCTAAGCACGTCACCAACGGCATGATTGCAGTTGAAACATCAAACGACGGGGCTGTTTGCCGCATGTTCAACACAGATGACACTTCTCGATCACGCAACGAAGCCGATGTCGGCGACGATGTCGCGCTTGTCGAAGCGCTTCGTTCCGGCGATGGTGCGGCATTCGAGCGACTCGTACGAAACTACGCAGGTCGGTTGATGGCCGTTGCGCGGCGAATGCTTCCGTCGGAAGACGACGCCTGCGATGTTGTGCAGGAAGCATTCATCACCGCTTTCAAGTCAATCGACCGGTTTGAAGGGAAGTCGCAGCTCGGGACGTGGCTGCACCGCATCGTGGTCAACGGCTCGCTGATGAAGCTGCGCGGACAACGACGCAAACGCGAACGACCGATCGAAGACCTGTTGCCGACGTTCGCCGCTGACGGCCATCACTCAAACCCCGGCCCGCGCTGGACCGACTCGTCGCTGGCGTCACTGGAACTCGAAGAGACGCGCGCCCAAGTGCGTGCTGCGATTGAAGAGCTGCCCGATTCGTACCGCGAAGTTTTGTTACTGCGCGACATCGAAGAATTGGACACGGACGCCGTTGCCGAGTTGTTGTCGATCAGCCCAGGAGCGGTCAAAGTGCGATTGCATCGCGCGCGACAAGCACTCAAGACGTTGCTCGATCCGCTGTTTGGCAAGTCTCCTTCCAAACCGTCTCGTGCCAATCCGGCTCAATCGAGACGATCACCGTCTGAGCGAACGGAGTCAGGAGAGTCGCCATGATCTCTTGTGAACATCTGCTGGAGTTCCTGACCGACTACATCGAGCAAACGCTCTCCCACAAAGAGCGTTCTTTCTTCGATGAGCATCTCGCTGTCTGTCCCGAATGCGTGAACTATCTGCGCAACTTTGAAGCGACGCTTCGGGCGACGCGCTCTGCATATGGTAGCGCGGCCACGCGCGAGGACGCACCTGTTCCGGAGCAACTGATCCAAGCGATTCTCGCGGCGCGAACAGCTCGTTGAGGTCGGGTGAGATGGAGCGGCTCCGCTGCCGAGCGTGCGCACTCTGCGTCCCTTACGGCACAAGGTGTACATGTTCTTGGGGCGTCGGTATCGTCGCCCTCTGAGGGCATTCGTCGCTCATTGGGTTCCACGGGTCAGGCACCTCCGCGAGGGTTCATCATGGCGAAGCAGGCATTGCTTATCGGCATCAATCACTACCGAATTCCCGGCAACGATCTGCGGGGCTGCGTCAACGATGTGAAGTCGCTGACGGCGGCGCTCAAGAAATACTACGGCTTCAAACCGGCCGACATCACGACGCTGCTCGACGACCAAGCAACGACCAAAGCGATGCGCAGCGCGATTCAAAAGTTGGTGCTGGGAGCCAAGGCGGGTGATGTGGTGCTG
>JAYTXB010001074.1:0-10540 GCA_043743205.1 Schlesneria sp. | reverse complement strand
AAAACGTAGGATGGGCATCTTGCCCGTCCGATTTCCCGCAGAAAAACGACGGCCTAGAAGGCCATCCTACAGTTTTTCAACGGGCTGCTAGCGCCCGGCGGCTGATTTCACGACCCGAATTCTTGGCTGCGACAGAGCAGTAGGAGTACATCATGTGCGATGCAACACGAGCCGCTGCGGGAGGACCGACGTTCGAGCTTCCGCAACTCTGCCGGTACTTTTCCGAGCTGTCCCCCCAGCCGATGGTCGCCGTGGAGGGACCGCCCCACATTGTGCGCCATGTCAACGAGGCCTTCGCGCGCCTGGTCGGGAAAAAAAGAACGGAACTGATTGGACTTCCCTTCGCCGAGGCGGTGCCGGAAGGGGCGAACAATGGCTGCGTGGCGCTGCTGGGCCGCGTGTACCGCACGGGAACGCCTGAGAATTTAGCGGAGCAGCAGCATGTCCACGCGCCACCGGCTTACTGGTCTTATGTGGTCTGGGCCATCCTCGGTTTGGACGATCAGCCGGCGGGGGTCATCATCCAAGTGACGGACGTGACCGAGACGGCGATCTTTCGACGACAAGTGACGGAGATGAACCAGGTCCTCGTGCTCTCTTCCGTTCGGCAACACGAACTCACGGAAACGGCAGAGAAGCTGAACGCCTCGCTCAATGCGTCCGAAGCCGAGTCTCGGCGGCTCTTCGAGACATCTCAAGCGCAGGCGGCCGCGCTGGTCGACCTGGACCACCGCAAGGACGAGTTCCTGGCCATGCTGAGTCATGAGCTCCGCAACCCATTGGCCCCCATCGTCAATGCCATGAAACTGCTGACTCTCCAGCCGAACGAAGCCCCGCTCCAACAGCAGGCCCGGACCATCATCGAGCGTCAGGTGGGGCAACTGACCCGTCTGGTCGATGACTTGCTGGAAGTGTCCCGCCTCACCACCGGCCGGGTTCAACTTCGCCTCGAACGAATCACCATCAACGACATTGTGGAACGGGCGGTGGAGACGGCTCACCCGCTGATCGAACAACACCATCATGAACTGACGGTGTCGCTCTCGCCCGAACCGATCTGGTTGTATGCCGACGCCGCCCGGCTGGAGCAGGTGGTCGTGAACCTGCTCACCAACGCCGCCAAATATACCGCTGACGGGGGACGCATCACGTTGTCCGTCCGACAAGGCGGGGACGAGTGCGTGCTGCGGGTGAAGGATACGGGCGTCGGCATCGCCCCCGAACTGCTGCCCCGCATCTTCGACTTGTTCACGCAGGCTGACCGCACCCTAGACCGCTCCCAAGGCGGGTTGGGCATCGGACTGGCCTTGGTGCAACGACTCGTGGACCTGCACGAGGGAACGGTGGAGGCTTTCAGCACGCTGGGACAGGGGAGCGAGTTCGTCGTCAGATTGCCGATTGCCGATTGCCGATAGCCGATTGCCAATGAAAGTGGAGGAAGACAATACCGATCCAAATTTGGCAATCGAAAATCAAGAATCCCTCCGAGTGTTGGTGGTCGATGACAACGTGGATGCAGTGACGACCCTCGCGATGCTGGTGCAAGCAGCCGGGCATGACGTTCGGAAGGCATACCATGGCTCGGCGGTGCTGGAAGCCGCCCTCGATTACCGACCGAACTTGGTTCTGTTGGACATCGGTTTGCCAGGCCTGACTGGTTATGAGGTCGCGCAACAGCTCCGCCAGCAGCCCGCTCTTCAGAACACCGTGTTGGTCGCCATGACCGGGTACGGACAGGAGAGCGACCGTCAGCGTTCGCGGGAGGCGGGGTTCGATTACCACTTGGTGAAGCCCGCCGCTTTCGGGAAGGTACTGGAAATCTTGGCCATCATCACGGAGAGACTGTTGAGGAATGAGCCGCGACCGTGAGGGCAATGGCACTTAATTTGGAGTGAGCTGCGCAGGGTGGCCCAGTAGAAGATTGTCGCCACCGTTGTCCGAGTCTGGGGCGACTCCCCGTAGCCTCTCTTCCGCCCCACTCCCCGTAGGATGGGCACTCCTGCCCGTCCGCCTTTCGCCTCCACGCAACCAAGCAATGAGAATGGGAGAGGCGAAAAGACGGGACGGGCAAGAGTGCCCATCCTACAAACGCTCGCGTAGCGCAGCGTCACTCCTTGTTACACGCCGCCCACGTGAGAACCGGCTTGCGAGTGGCGTTCACTTCCTCGGGGCGGCTGACCGGGGCCGAATGCGGGGCCGTGTGCAAGAGGTCGGCGTCCTCGGTCACGATCTTGTGGATGGCGTCCGAGAAGGCGTCGAGCGTCGCTTTGGACTCGGTCTCGGTCGGCTCGAACATCATCGCGTGAGGGACCACCAGCGGAAAATAGACCGTCGGCGGATGGAAGCCGTAATCAAGCAACCTCTTCGCGATGTCCATCGCGGTGATGCCGCGTGATTTGGCGAGGCCCTCGGCGGAGGCGACGAACTCGTGCAGGCAGTGTTCTCCGTGCGCGGACGGCAGCACGTCGGCGAGCAGCGCTTTGAGATAGTTCGCGTTGAGGATCGCTTGCTCGGCCGCTTCACGAACTCCGGCCGCTCCGAGTGTTCGCAGGTAACAGTAGCCGCGCACGAGGATGCCGACGTTGCCGAAGAACGAGCGGACTCGGCCAATCGTTTTTGAGGGCGAGGCCAACTCGAACCGCTTCTCGTCGGAACCTGTGTCGCGCTGGCGGATGATCGGGGCAGGGAGGTAGTCGGCGAGGAAGTCTCGGACGCAGATCGGTCCCGAACCGGGGCCTCCCGCACCGTGAGGACCGGTGAACGTCTTGTGGACGTTGTAGTGCATCATGTCCCCGCCGAAGTCGCCCGGTCGCGTGATCCCCATGATGGCGTTCATGTTCGCGCCGTCGATGTAGACCAACCCACCCGCGTCATGAATCACCCTGGCGATCGCGGCGATCTCCCGCTCGAACAGACCGAGCGTGTTCGGATTGGTGACCATGAAGACCGCCGTCTTGTCATCGACGTGCTGCTTCAGCTCTTCGAGGTCCACAAATCCACTGGCCGTTCCCTTCAGCTCGACGCAGTCAAATCCGGCCATCGCCGCACTAGCGGGGTTGGTCCCGTGGGCACTCGCCGGGAAGATGACCTTCGTCCGTTCTTCGCCCTTGTCGCGAAAGTACGCCGCCGCCACGAACAGCGCCGTCAATTCTCCATGAGCACCCGCGGCCGGTTGCAGCGAGACGGCGGGCAGTCCCGAAATCTCGGCCAGCATCTGCTGCATCTCATACAGCAGTTCGAGCAACCCCTGAATGTTGTTCGCCGTCTGATGCGGATGGACATCGGCGATGCCGGGCAACCTCGACAGCCGCTCGTGCCGCTTCGGGTTGTACTTCATCGTGCAACTGCCGAGCGGATAGAAGTGCGTATCGACCGACATGTTGAGCGTCGAGAGATTCACAAAGTGCCGCACGACATCCGGCTCGGCCAACTCGGGCAACCTCGGTGGCGCAGCGGCCAGCGCTTCGGGGGGCAGCAAATCTTCGAGCGGCCACTCGGGCACATCCGACGATGGCAACTCGGCCCCTCGTCGCCCGGCATGAGACAGTTCGGAAAGCAGTTGTGTGGCTTGTCGGTTTCGCATGAGTGGGGCCAGGGCAAGAGTCATTGGTCACTAGTCATTTGGTCAGGATACGTCAGCGAGTCGCTACGCCAGCGCCGCGACCAATCGGTCGATCTCATCCTTCGTGCGTGATTCGGTGACGGCGACGAGGAGGCATTGTTCGCTGACTTCCTGCGGGAGCCAGTTGAGGTTGGGGAAGCGGCTGAGCATTGGTCCCACGTCGATTCCGGCGGCGGCGGCTTTGCGGATCGCCACGTCGGCCCCGTGCTTGTACTTCAGCACGAACTCTTTGAAGAACGGGCCGGTGAAGAGCAGTTCGCAGCCTTCGATCTGCTTCAGGCGGTCGGCGGCGTAGTGCGCCTTGCGGCAGCTCAGTTCGGCCACCTCTTTCAAACCTTGAGGGCCAAGCAACGACAGATAGACGGTCGCGCGCAGGGCCAGCAGACCCTGATTCGTGCAGATGTTGCTCATCGCTCCCGCGCGGCGGATGTGTTGTTCACGCGCTTGCAGGTTGAGGAAGAAGCAGCGCTTGCCATTGCGATCGACCGTCTGGCCGATCAACCGGCCCGGCATCTTGCGGACCAGTTCCTTGCGGCAGGCGAGGATACCCAGATACGGACCACCAAACTGGAGCGGGATACCGAGAGCTTGTCCTTCCGCCACGGCGATGTCTGCTCCCAGTTCGCCCGGCCGTTTGAGCAGCCCCACGCTGATCGGGTCGAACGATTGGACGAGCAGTGCGCCTTGTTGATGCGCCACCTGGGCGACCTGCTCGACATCCTCCAACCCGCCGAAGAAGTTCGGGTGCTGAATGACGACGCACGCAGTCGTGTCGTCGAGGGCGGCGGCCAATGCGGCGACATCAACCTTGCCGCTGTGGGTTGGCAGCACGAACACCTCGGTCGATTGATCGGCGAGATACGTGACGACGCTCTGTGCTGCTTCGGGATTCACGGAACCGGCCACGACCACGCGGCCCGGTCGCCCCGTGCATCGCATCGCCATGAGGACGGCCTCGGCCACGCCGCTCCCTCCGTCGTACAGACTGGCGTTGGCGATCTCGAGTCCCGACAACTCGGCGATCAGCGACTGGAACTCGAAGAAGGCTTGCAGCGTCCCCTGACTCGCCTCGGCCTGATACGGCGTGTAGGCGGTGTAGAACTCGCCGCGCCCCGTGACTTCATCCACCACGCTGGGGATGAAGTGATCGTACGCCCCGCCGCCCATGAAGCAGATGCGCGACGAAGCTCCGACACTGCGCGAGGCCAACTCGCGCAGATGCCGCTCCAGTTCGAGTTCCGTCAGCGCGGGCGGCATCTGGAGCGGTCGGTCGAGCTGCAACTCGGCGGGAATCTGACCGAGCAGTGTCTCCACCGAATCGACACCGATCCGCTGGAGCATCTGCTGTTGTTCGTCGGGCGTTGAGAACAGATAGGACACGGCAACCTCTCAAATCAGAACCCACGGGTAAACGACTCACGATCTTCGCGACTACGCCTCTGTCCGTTTGCTGGCCTTCTTGGCGACCTTTTTAGCTGTTGCCACGGGCTTGGCTTTCTGCTTGGGGGCGGTCGCGCGACTCATCGCCGATCGTTGGTTCCCCTTTGTCATTTCCGCTTCAATCATTTTGTCGATCTCGGTCAGCTTTACTGCACCACCCTGCGCGGCGATTTGCTTGCGAATCGCCGTGAAGGCGGGCTTGCAGTCGCGGGATTCTCGTTTGAGTTCGCGAGTCGATGTCGTGCGCAAGCCGCGTGCCGTCGCCGCCGACGGCGGGGACCACCAAGCTCCGAGACGGACGCCCACGTAGAGATCATTTGCTTGCGGCTCGGTGCAGCCCCCCGCGACACAAGCCTCCCAAAACATCTTGTCCGCCGCTTTACGCTCGGCCTTGGTGGTCGCTCTCACGCACGCGATGTCATGCACGATGGAGGCGTTCCGATACGAACCAGTGTAGGGCGAACCGACCGTGTCCCACAGCCACTGCGGGATGCTGGCTCCGTTGATGATGCTTCCCAGTGGAGCGTCCCATCGTCGCCCGTTCGAGTCGGTGTAAATGAACACCTCCAGCAGCTTCATGTCGCGTGCATCGTCCGCAGGTTGATTGAGCCACTCGGTCTTGGGTGTCCCTGAAAATGAACCGACGTTTGCCATGATCGAATTTCCTTCAAGAGAACTCTGGCCACATTGACGATTCCAACAAAAGCCGAAACGAGGTGAGCCGGGTGTCGTGAGGCCCCGGATTCTCAGCGAGGTTCAAGAGTCCGGGGCCTCACGGCACCCGGCTCACAGGACTTCTGTCGGAAACGTCAATGCTTCTCAACTTCACAGTGAGCCTTGTACGTGGCTTGGTCGAGCAGTTTGGACAGCTCACTGGCGTCGCTCATGCGAACCTTGATCATCCAGCCTGCGCCGAATGGTTCCTTCGTGAGCAGTTCGAGATGATCGGGCAGAACATCGTTTCGCGCGACGACTTCACCACTGACCGGAGCGTACAGGTCGCTGACCGCTTTCACGCTTTCGACTTCACCAAATGGCTGGCCTTGTCTCGTCTGTTTGCCGACTGGGGGCAGGTCGGCATAGGTCAGGTCGCTCAACAGATGCACGGCAAAGTCGGAGATGCCGATCGTGGCGGTGTCCCCTTCGACAGCAACCCACTCGTGCGTCTTGGTGTACTTCAGATTTTCGGGGGCCATGACGGGCGACTCCTAGATGAGGTTTGAGGCGAAGTTACGGTTGAGCGAGGACTGAATCGCAAGATTTGATTGTCTCGTCACTCACACGGTCGCAATGGTTCGGGTGTTGCGTCTGCGGCTTGTTGTTCGTACTCGGCGATCTTGCCGATGCGGCGGGCGTGGCGACCTCCTTGGAACGGTGTGGCCAGCCAGAGTTCGACCATGCGGGAAGCGTTCCGGTCTCCGACCAAGTCAGCCGAGAGGCACAGGATGTTGGCGTCGTTGTGCATCCGACTCATCTCAGCGGAGAGATCGTCGTGGCACAGCGCGGCGCGGACCCCTTTGAATTTGTTGGCGACGATGCACATACCGATGCCTGATCCGCAGATCAGGATGGCACGATCGACGTGGCCTTCCGAGACCGCCTTCGCCGCCTTTGCACCGAAATCGGGGTAGTCGCAGATGGCATCTGAATCGGGGCCGAAGTCTTCTGCCTCATGTTGAAGCTGACGGACTTGGGACAACACCTTGTCCTTGACGTTGTAGCCTCGGTGGTCACTCGCAACAGCGATTTTCATGGGTTCTCTTCGGGGTGGGAGTGAGTGGCGGTTGTTTCATCAAGTTGACGCGCCGATCGTGATCGAGCTGGCAGTTCAGTGGTTCAACAATGGAATCTGTTCGACCAATCGACGCACATGGAGTTCGATCTCCTGTTTGCAGTCTTGGTATTCGCGTGGTCCGCCACCGTAAGGGTCCGAGACATCACGTCGTTCGGGTGACAGCATCCGGACACGAGCACTCAACTCGGGGTGTTCGTCCATGATTGCCTGCTGATGTCCGCGCGTCATGGTGATGATGTGATCGGCATGTTGTAACAAACGGCTCGTCACCGGTTGGCTCTCGTGAGACCTGAGGTCGATCCCGTCTTCGGCCAGCACGGCGATCGACTCACCGCTGGCAGGCCCGCCCGAATGAGCCGACAATCCGGCCGACAGCACCGCATAGCCGCGATCCATCAGGTCGTCATCCGCACACTTCAATCGCTGCGCCAGATGATGCCGAAACAGCGCTTCGGCCATCGGGCTGCGACAAGTGTTGCCGGTACAGACGAACAGAAAAATCTCACTCGTCAGTCGGTCGATATTCAGCGGCGAGATGATTCCCGGATCGAGCAGCCGCCAGCGATCCCCCTCAAACCGGATGGTCGTGGTCGGTTCTCCATAACGACACGGGCCGTCGTCAATGATGAACGACACGGCGTCTCCGAATCGTGCGACGACATCGGCAGCGGAACGCGGCAGCGGTCGCGTCGCCCCGTTGTCAGCGATGGCAATGAGCGGGGCAGGGGAGAGCCGCTGGACATGCAACAAGGCCTCGTGAACCGCGACACGTACCGCCACTACGGAACTCAGACTCGAAACCAATCCGTCACTCGCCGCCGCCGGTTCATTACCGAGCAACAGCCGTGTCGCAGCCGGGAGTCGATCGAACAATCCGCCCAATGCCTCCGCCGAAAACTCCATCGTGAGCGGTCCCGGCCAAGCACGTCGAGCCAGCCTGTCCGCCGCGACGGGCATGTTCGGCAAGTAATCGTGAGCCTCTTCTGCCGACTTCAAAATGAGTGCCGCTCGTCCTTCAGTCCGTTTTTCTCGCCCCAGTAACAGCGACTGCAACCGCTGGACCCCCGGCTCGCTCAAGGAACTCGCCACGACAATGTAAGCCGTCTCGGTGGGGAGCGCAGCAAGCTGTCCTTCTGCCAAAAGCTGGCACACGCGGTGAATGACATCGCGCGGATCGTCGGCGTTGCGAATCTCGACAACCTGCGGCATGACAGCTCGCATTCGGGACAGAATTGAGGGGAGAAGAGACGGCGGGCGGAACTCATTTCCCCCACCCAAGGCCGGGCATCCTGCACCGACGCGGGCGGAGTGTACTCGTCCCCGTTTAGCCCTTCAACCGGCCTGACCGTCCCATCAGTCACCGCGATGGACAACTGCGATTCACCCTCTCGTCCACAAGATACAGCTTTCCCACTTGTTCCCAAGCTCCAGCTTGGGAACGCCTGCTTTGAAGCTCCAGCTTCGCGAATGTTGACACCGTGCTGTTCTCGTTGATGTCGCGCTGCACAATTCCAGACGCCATGCGGGAGCTTGGGAACGAGACGAGCGAGTCGAGGGTTGGTTCCCATCGCGGTGAACCGTGCCGTAACTTGTCGATACCTCAGGCATCGAACGGCCAACGCACTCTCGTCCCATTTCAGTCCTTTCAACCGGAGCCAGTCCATGTCACTTCGTGCCGCCCTGCGTTCGTGTTCCGCACTGCTGCTGCTCTGCTTT
The DNA here is from genome assembly GCA_043743205.1 of Schlesneria sp. Classification (GTDB taxonomy): domain Bacteria; phylum Planctomycetota; class Planctomycetia; order Planctomycetales; family Planctomycetaceae; genus Schlesneria. The sequence continues at coordinate 1,967 of JAYTXB010001074.1, read as the reverse complement.
GTGTCCGTTCCATCGACCGCAGCCGAACCGCCGGGTGTCGCCATCGTCGAACTCTTCACGTCGGAAGGGTGCAGTAGCTGTCCTGCGGCCGATCGTGTGCTGGCTCAGATCGTGAGTCAGCAGGCCAAGTCGAAGGTGCCGGTCTATGGACTTGTCTTTCATGTTGATTACTGGGACCGACTCGGCTGGCCCGACCGCTTCGCTCACCGGCGTTACACCGAGCGGCAGCAGTTGTACGCGCGCGTGTTGGAGAGCGATCGCGTCTACACGCCGCAGATGATCGTCAACGGGAGAACCGAATTCGTTGGCTCGAACGCGAAGCTGGCTGACCGCGCGATCCAACACGCTCGCGCGGCGGCTTCTCAAGTCACGGTGCAAGCGTCGCTGCTCCGACTCGACAAGGACAAGGTCCGCGTCCGTTATGACCTCGAAAAACTTGTGACCGGAACTGTCCTCAACGTGGCTCTCGTGGAGACCGACTTGACGACCAACGTCCGACGTGGAGAGAACTCCGGCGCAACGCTCAAACACGCCAACGCCGTCCGCGCCTGGGAGACCGTCGATCCCCCCTCAGGCCGAACCGACCACGTCGAACTGACCGTCCCCAAAGACCTGCGCCACGACCACAGCCGCGTGATCGTCTACATCCAAAATCGCGAGACAATGGAAGTCCTCGGCGCAACCCAAACCGACCTGCTCTCACTGGCGAAGACCGACGAAAAGTGAACTCGCGCGACCGCACTTCAAGCCTCTCGTCCCCAAGCCGGAGTTTGAGAACGAGGAAAAAGGGCGTTGGCACCAACCCGAAGCGTCAGCGCTGCTTGTACTTGCTCGATGCGAGCGACTGGATACAGCCTGCGCGTCTCGGCTCATTCTCAAGGTCGTTTTTCGGTTTGGAACTTACTCTGCCAGTGTGAACGCTTTTCTGTCTAGCAGCGGCGTTCTGACTCTCGAATGTAAACCCCGCTTGACGTTGGCTGTCGAACTACCGCCATCGCCGCAAGGATGCGCTAACCGGCGTAAGCAAGATGGTTTTTGGCATCACGATTGCTTCAAGGAGGGAAATGGATCTGTCCCCTCGGTTCTTGCTTGTGGAGGTGTGTGATGGTTGAGAATGATTTCAGTCTGCTGGAGTTCATTGGCGGCCCGTTCGACGGCTTTGCGGAGGAGGTCGCCACGATGGAAGAATTGCCGCCGTGCGTCGCGCTGCCCCTGAATGAGAAGGCCAGCCGCTTGTTCGGCGTGAGGTTGACGATGTCCGAATCGCACCGCGTGGCCATCTATAAGCTTTCTCATTGTGACGGTATTCCGCGATACCGGTTTCACAGGACGCGCATTACGAATTCGGCGGAACGGGTTGCCTGAGTCAAATGCCCTGCCTGGCTCAGTCATGTACCGCAGCGGGGTGGCCGGAGTTGGAGCCGCTTTGGGCGAAACTCCGGTTGTTCGAGTCACCCATTTCCGAGTCTTCGCGAAGCGGTCCAGACCTGGCCACCCGCCGCGCGAGGTCTATGTTCGTTCCTGACGATCTGCCTACTACTTCACTTTCTGCCCACTACTTCTTCAACCGTTTGTCGAAGTACTCGAACAGCGCCTGTTCGGACTTTTCGGCGTCGGCTCCCTTGAAGCCGTGGCCGGCTCCTTCGAGGGTGAGGAGTTCCGCTTCGACGGTCGCCGCCTTCAACTTATCGACCAGCCAGACCGCCTGTTCGTGGGCGACGTACTTGTCTTCGGTGCCGTGGATGCAGAGCGTGGGGGCGGAATTGGGTGTGACCCAATAGAGCGGGCTACCTTGGATGTGGAGTTCACGCTTCGTGTCGAGGTTGCCGCCGAACCAGAGGGGCAAGACTTCGTGAGCATCCACGCTCTTGCCGTAGGACTTGGTGAAGTCGCTCGGGCCGTAGACGTTCACGACGCACGCGACGGAACTCGATTGATTCGGGTTCCCGCCGGTCCCCTCGAACTGC
>JAYTXB010001073.1:0-1595 GCA_043743205.1 Schlesneria sp. | reverse complement strand
CGAATGGCTCGTTACCAATGAGGCCATTGCGGCACTCGCGACGGACCCCGATGTCTACAGTCGCGCCGGTGAACTCGTGCGGATTGTGGTCGATGATGTCCCCGACGATGGGATTGAACGACCGGAAGGATCGACGCAGATACGACCCGTGCTGGCTCCGATCTTGCGCGAGCGGTTGGGAATGGTCGCCAAGTTCATCACGGTCAAGCGGACTGAAGAAGGCGAGCAACTCAAACAGACACCGCCACCAGCGTGGTGCGTGGCGACGATCCTTCATCGTGGAACATGGAAGGGCGTTCGGTCGCTTCGCGCCGTGGTGACGAGTCCCACACTCCGCAGAGACGGTTCGATCCTCGCGACACCGGGCTATGACAAGGCGTCCCGTCTGCTGTATGTGCAGACTCTGCCGACTCTGCCGACTCTGTTTCCGCTCATCGTCAAGCCGACTCGTGACGACGCGCAGCGGGCCGTAGCGCTTTTGCTGGACATCGTGGCCGACTTCCCGTTTTCAGGTGAAGGTCACAAATCAGCTTGGCTCGCGGCTCTGCTGACGACGTTCGCGCGTCATGCCTTCGACGGACCTGCTCCGCTGTTTTTAATTGACGCCAACACAAGAGGCAGCGGCAAGAGTCTCTTGGCTGATTTGATCGGCATCATCGCGACCGGGAAGCCGATGTCGCGAATGTCGAACCCGCGTGACGAAGATGAATGCCGCAAACGGATCACGTCTCTGGCAATTGCCGGGGACTCACTGGTCCTGATCGACAACATCGTCGGCAGTCTCGGCTGTGCCAGTCTCGACGCGGCTTTGACCAGCACAAGCTGGAAGGATCGGATTCTTGGCAAGAGTGAAATCGTCGAGATGCCTCTTCAGGTGACGTGGTTGGCCACCGGGAACAATGTCATCCTCGCGGCGGATACCTCGCGGCGAGTCTGTCACATTCGGCTGGAGTCCCCAGAAGAACGACCAGAAGAGCGCGACGGCTTCAAGCAACCAAACCTGCTCCGATATGTGCGAGAACATCGTCCCGAGTTGGTTGCGGCGGCACTCACGATCTTGTCGGCCTATTGCCAAGCCGGTCAACCCAATCAAAAGCTCAAGCCGTGGGGTTCATTCGATGGTTGGTCCAGTCTCGTGCGCAATGCCGTTGTGTGGGCTGGACTCTCCGACCCCGGAGAAACCCGCCGTGAACTGGTTGAACGGTCCGACGTACAGGCCGGGGCACTCCGCACCCTGATCGAAAGCTGGTCCGGCATCGACCCTAGCAACGAAGGGTTGCTCACTTCCGAGATTCTGCGGCGGTTGGACTCGGCCGACTTCGATTGTCCCGACGTGAAGGATGCGATTTTTGAATTGTGTGGTGCCAGTGCCAAGAAGCTCCCGAACACCAGAAGTCTCGGCAACAAGCTCCGTCACCTGCGGGGCCGCGTGGTTGGAGGGAAGGCTCTGGAATCGCGCGAGTCCCGCACGGGGGCAATGGTCTGGTGTGTTGTCGCGGCGGAAACACGTCGCGGGCAACGACCGGAATCAGAGTCGGCAGAGTCGGCAGAGTCTGCACTCCGGTCACGCCCCGAGATTCCAAGTGCAGACTCTG
>JAYTXB010001072.1:0-8214 GCA_043743205.1 Schlesneria sp. | reverse complement strand
AAGCGAGCCGTGTGCCGTGAGGCCACGGGTTTCCTGCGGCGATCAAGAACCCGCAGCCTGACGGCCTGCGGCTCGCCAGTGTCTCAACTTTGGCCGCGTGACGTAAAATCGAGTCGCACTCCGACTCAGCCACCCCGGTTCGGGAATGTCCGGGCTGCACAGGACGAAAGACTGACAATGAACACAAGCCAGCACGATTCCTCACACGGACTGCGCACTGCCTGGTTCGTGGTTGCGCTACTGATTCCGGTCGCGTTGCTGAACTACCTCGACCGGCAGATGTTGGCGGCGATGAAGTTTTCCGTGATGCAGGAGATTCCGGGAATCGATTCGGAAGCCGATTGGGGGAAGATTCTCGCGTTGTTCAAGTGGGTGTATGCGTTTCTCAGTCCGGTCGGCGGGTATCTCGCCGATCGCTACAGTCGTCGTCACGTCATCGCGGGGAGTTTGTTTGTGTGGTCGCTCGTGACGTGGTTGACGGGGCAGGTCGTGACCTACGAGCAACTTCTCGCGACGCGTGCGCTGATGGGAATCAGCGAGGCGTTTTACATCCCGGCGGCGCTCGCGCTGATCGCAGATTTTCACGTTGGGCCGACGCGGTCGCGCGCGATCGGCCTGCATCAGATGGGCATCTATGCGGGGGTCATTGTCGGCGGCTTCAGCGGCTATGTGGCCGATCACCCCGCACTCGGTTGGCGCTGGGCGTTTGATGCGTGCGGATTGGTGGGCATTCTTTACGCGGTGCCGCTCTTCTTGCTCTTGAAGAACCCCGTTCGAACGGCTCACAGCAGCGAAGTGAAACGAAGTTCGCCCCTCGGTGCTTTTACGGAGTTGCTCGGCAACCGGTCCTTCATCTTGCTCGTGCTGTACTTCACGCTCCCGGCACTCGCGGGCTGGGTCGTGCGGGACTGGATGCCGTCGATCCTCAAAGAGCAGTTCAAAATCGGCCAAGGTCAGGCAGGAGTCTCGGCGACGTTGTATTGGCAGGTGGCGGCAATCATCGGCGCGGTGGTGGGTGGCTGGCTCGCTGATCACTGGATGTTGAAGACGCAACGAGGTCGCATCTTCGTCAGCGCGATCGGCATGTCACTGATCGTCCCCGCGATGTTTGGAGTGGGCTATGCGCCACAGACCGGACAGCTTTGGGTGGCAGTCGCGTTCCTGATGTTGTTCGGTCTCGGCTGGGGATTTTTCGACTGCAACAACATGCCGATCCTTTGTCAGATCGTCCGTCCCGACCTGCGTGCGAGCGGCTATGGCATCATGAATCTCGTCAGCATCAGTTGCGGTGGCCTGGCCGACTGGGGCTTCGGAGTTTTACGAGACCGACAGGTGCCGCTCTTCGGCATCTTCAGCATCTTTGCCAGCGCAGCGGTGTTGTCTATCGTGCTGGTCTTGCTCATTCAACCGCGCGACACCGAGGCAGGTTCGCATCCGGTTTCGCACTGAAATCCTTGCCTGAATCACGTGGTCACTTTCTTGGGAACACCGGGGATGAGACACCAAACCTGGCGGCCTCTTTTACTTCCGCGACCTGTTCCACAAACCGGTCCATGAGTACTGGCACGACATGAAGTTCTGGTGGCCTCATCACGAAACGATCAGCGCGACAGTGATCGCCTACGAACTGGCTGGCAACGCCTAATCTGCGTTCATTTTCCGAACCGCCCCGGCCTGATGCCCCTGAGCATCTTGACTCGGCGAGAGCCGCAGCCAACACTCGGCGACCATGTCCACCGAAGTACCACCGCTGACGATTCGCTTGATGGATGCCACCGATTTGCGGCGCGGGTTCCTCGTCGCGCTGGGGGCGTTGAAGCCTGCCGAGCTGACGGACGAACAGGCGTTGGATGTCTTTCGGCAGCGGATGCGTTCGCGACTGAAGACATATGTCGCGCTGATGGACGACCGCGTGGCGGGGACTGCGTCGCTATTCATCGAACCGAAGTTCATTCACAACGGTGGGGTCGTCGGGCACATCGAAGACGTGGCGGTCCACACGGCGTATCAACACCACGGAATTGGAGCGGCGTTGGTCAGTTTCTTACTGGAAGCCTGCCGCCAGGCGGGTTGCTACAAAGTGATCCTCGACTGCGATGAACACGTGATCCCGTTCTATGAAAAGCTGGGCTTCCGCCGCTGGGAACATGCGCTGCGCGTCGATCTGTGACTCGTATGAATTGCCTGTTCCTTTCTTTTTCACGAGGCCCGCCATGTCCGACGCCTTGCCGATCAACTTGGTGACAACACTTCCCGCGACGCCGTTTCGTGCGGACAACGCTCACAAGGGAGACTGCGGTCGCGCGACGATCATCGCCGGAAGTCGCGGGATGGCAGGAGCCGCGTGTCTGTGCGCGACGGCGGCATTGCGCGGCGGCGCGGGACTCGTGACAGCCGCTGTCCCCGCCGGGATCGTTTCAGCCGTCGCGGGCTTCGAGCCTTCGTATCTGACGCTTGCTCTCCCTGAAGACAGCAGCGGTCGCATTCGATCCACGGCCATGGCTCGACTGAACCGAGCGTTGTCATCTCAATCCGCAGTGGCCATCGGACCGGGGTTGGGACAGTCCGCCGAGTTACAGATGTTGGTGAGTGAACTCTACGCGAACTTGCCGCTGCCACTGGTCGTCGATGCGGATGCTCTCAATTTGTTGGCGAAGCGACCGGAATCGCTGTTTCGTCTGCCAGGAGCCGCCCCGCGCATCCTGACGCCCCATCCCGGTGAGTTCTCCAGATTGACGGGTCTCGACATTGCGACCATTCAACAGGATCGGACTCGCCACGCGATCTCCTTCGCGCGACAACAACACGTGATTGTGGTGCTGAAGGGGCGCGAGACAGTGATCACCGACGGAGATCGACTCGCCATCAACACGACCGGGAACAGCGGCATGGCGACCGGAGGAACGGGTGATGTACTAACCGGCCTCATCACGGGACTGTTGGCACAGGGGATGACACCATTCGATGCCGCTCAACTCGGGGCCCACATCCATGGAGTGGCGGGTGATCTGGCCGCAGAAGAATTTTCCAAACCAGGCTTGATCGCTTCAGACGTACTGCGATTTGTCGGACGCGCTTGGTGCGAGCTGGAAGTGTGAAACTGGAGTCGGAATGCGTAAAGCAATCCCGGTGGTGTGTGCGATAGGCCCTCAGTGCTCTGTGGTCCATTTCTGGAACGCCCACGTCCGCGACTCTCAGTCATCGCAGGTCGGGGCGCAGTATCAGCGATCAAGGGTCAGCCACGAAAGCGTTGGCGATTCGTGACTCACTCCCCCGCCAGTGAGTTCCAGTTCACCTCGCGCAGCCGTGCAGACTCCGCCGCCACTTTGAGCTTGCCCACCACGAAGCTCTTGTGATTTGCCACCGCCTGCTCACTGAGTTGCATCCGAGCAGCCACTTCCTTGTTGGACCAGCCCATTACGAACAGCAACTCGGCACACTGCAATCGCTCGAACTCACCCCGACTGAACCACGATTGAATCAGCCCACGCAGGCAGTCACCGAGAACTCGCTCCTCAATCGCCCGCCGCTCACCACTCCGCGCGAGGCTCGACGCCGGTCGTTCGCGTCCCTCAGGCTCGCGCTGCTGCGAACCTCCCGTATGAGACGGAACACCGCTCGACGAGTCGTCGCGCAACACGAGCGACAACGCCGGACGACGCCCCTTCCGCCGCAGCGCGTCCGTCAACTTGTGAGCCGCGATGGCAAACAGAAACGATTCGAGCGGCGTCTGCTCATCGTAATTCGGCAGCGACGTGAGGAACCCGACAAACACCTCCTGCACGACATCCTCAGCCGCCGCCCGGTCATTGAGTCGCGGCTCTACAAACGCCAACAACCGCCCCTCATACCGCGCAATCAGCCGCTCCCAAGCCGTAGCCTCCCCCCGCCGCACCCCGATCAACAGCGTTGAGTCATCGTCAGTCATGGCGCACTTGCGGCAGAAGGTTTGGAGGAGAGGGCGGAGACTTCATCGGCATCCTCGTGCGTGCCACATGTTCAACTGAGGAGCACCTGAAAGCCCGCTTGCTGAAAGTGGTGGTCGAGACCAAACACTTCCGTGATAGCCTCGCCCCACATGACGGACATGCTCACGCAGTCGGTCATGCCCCACTCCTTGTCGGTTCGGTCTTGGAAAAGCGTCCATGCACGGTCTTCCAGTTCCAGATTGGATTACACGACGGCGACATTCTGCATGGTTTGCAGAGTCTCTCGGAGTTGTACGGCAGCCTGCCGATGCTGAATGCGGCTGAGTCCGTCACCGCACTCGATGAGAACGAGCGAGCTGGTCACGAGCTTCCGTTTCGACCGGATAAGTCCCCGCCAAATCTCTTCAGCACGTCGATGCCAGTGATCGTCGTCATTGATGAGTGCGAGCAGCCCAGAAGTGTCGAGGAATACCGCATTCATGGCTTGCACAATCCGAAACGATAGTCATCGAAGTGTTCAGCAAGGTCGGGAATGCCCGTCTGAATTCGGATGTGCGCCAGCGGATCATCCACTTCATCGGGCTTGGTCTCCTCAGCGTCCGCCTCTTCGACAACCGTGATTTCAACGCGGACCTTCTGCTGCTCGGTCAACGACACCGGATCGAGCAGTTTCAACGTCCCGTACTCATAAACGGCGAAAGCTTGCTGGGTCATAATGGAGTCCCTTGAATTCGGTCAGAGTCAGCCAGTGTCGAGGTGGGCAGCATAGCAGGTAGGGCCGACTCCCCCCGAGCCGACCGTTCGAGCATCGCGTACCCCGTCCGATTCAATCCGGGATCGACCCCAAGCACGCAGGTCGCTCGCGCGGTGGCATCGAATTGAGGAGAAGAGATGGTCATGACGCTCCATGTCGCTTCGATCAATCGAAGTGCGTTAGTGTGCCCTAAGAAACTGCGAAAATTGTAGCCGCAACCTTTGATATTCGGTTTCGCAATTGTGGTCATTGGGGCACTCTCTTTGCCATTGGGCGAAGTGTCTGGCAAGTATGCCCCCATCGCCCAATGCTTCGAGGTTTAATGCGATTGCTCGATAGATTTGGTTCCGAAGGGTGTAATTTCGTGCCTCAGAGTTTTGGATGTCGCGAGCTCGTTCGAGTTTCTCCTGTGCTTTGCCGCACAACTTTGTTCCAGCGGATGAGTCCCCTTCCAAAATTAGTTCTCGACCTTGTCGATGCAGCGCGTAACCAAGTCGAAACAGCAAACCTTGCTCGTCCCCGAATTTCTGGATGCCTAACTCGGCAGCCGATGCAGATGCCGTCCATTCATCGTTCGCTGCTTCCAAGTCCGCCCAGTGCCAATACGCATCCCGCTCATTGCAACCAAGCTCGTGTGCTCTGTTGAAATTCATCCGTGCGGATGCGAAGTCGTTGTTCTTTTTTTGTAGCCAAGCTATGGTCGCATGAACGTCCGCACGTCCCGGATACTTCGTAAGCGCGGCCTGAACTTCCACTTCAGCTTCCGCTACGCGGTACTGACTTGAGAGGAGTCTCGCGCGACTAAGAATTCGGGCCACATTCTCATTCTCTGGTCGCTTGGTCCTTAGCTTGCCAGCCGCAGCTTTCATCGTCCGCTCTGTCCGCCGGTAATTCTCACTATCCCGGAATACCTCGCTGACGAGGATTTGGATGTTTCGATTGAGAGCCAACCACTGCACATTCACAGATGCCTTGGTTGTCGGCACCAAGAACATCTTGCGGAGTTGCTGCATGGCGTCCGCTAGCCGTTCGGATTGCCAATCGAGACCACGCATTACATCGTCAGCGCTACATGGTCCCTGAATGGTCAGAGCCAAGAGGACTTGCTTCGCGTCGCCGTCGAGTTGGTCATATTCACGTTGAATCGCATATTTCCTAGCTTCTGTACCACGTTTTTCTGCCCATAGGCCAATTGCCCTTTCGATCCCAATTCCGGTTTGCGCTAATCGAAGCAAGTCCTCAAGAAACAAGGGCGATGAATCCGTCACCTCAAGCATCTTTTCTTTAGCTGCCATTGCTTCACTTATATCGATACCCATCCAGTCACAGCGAATCTTGATGAATTGTTCAGCATCATTGGGCGTGAGTCCCTGAATCTGCGTAGTGAGATTGGCCATCGCGAACAAGGCACGACGGGACGTGATCAGCACCTTTGATCGTGTTCGCTCTGGAATGGTCATTACGAGGAACCGAATCGCGTCTTCACCCTCGCCCTCAACCGTGTCGATATCATCGACCACCAACAACGAAGGGAAATCAGTCAACAGTCCGAGTGCGCGAGCAATCGGGTCATCGCCGTCGGTCGGTTCTGCATAGAAGCGAAGAATAGCTTCCACTGCCGACTGCTGGTCATGAAAGTCCGGCCGATCGACAAGAATTGTGGTTCCTTCAACAAACCTGCGGCGTTTTGCGGACATCCAAAGCACTGCTTCCAATCCGTGATCGTCGCGTGACGCGACCGATTTTGCGAAGGCATAGGCGATCGCAGATTTGCCTTTTCCACCTTCACCAGATAACGCCCAGCGATGTGACGTATTAGCGGACAGCCAATCATTTAAGACCGCAAGCTCGCTATGGCGGCCCACGAAGTCCATGACCACCTCATCTGCCGGTGGGAGGGCTGTAAACGTCTTTTCCGCCTCTTGGGTGATACCACCGAGCAACTTCGATTGCTGTCGTATTATTTGCTGCGACGCCGTTGGAAGGCCGCAGAAGTCGAGCGTTTTCCTCGCACAATACAGCACTTGTACCGAGTCGTCGTAGCTAATGTCGTCTGTGACCGGATGTGACACCGGATCGCGAATGTTTTTGATTTGCTTCATCCAACCTGTCAGCGTTTGCTTTGCTTGAGCTTTCTCCTTTGGGGGCTTCTGAGAGTGCGTCGGACACAAATGCTCGAAGTACTTTTCAAAAACATTGAAAAAGCGTTCGACCCCCAAGAGTTCAAACTCGTCGCGGATCGGAGTTGATAGTTCCCCCGTGCCGCCTGATCGTCTCTCGTGCGCGGCGCTTTTGATGTTTTCCCATTGTGTCCTCCCATTTTCGTCCTTGCTTCCGAACGGTGTTTTCACTTCTTCAATCGCGCGATCTCCGAATTGCAGCGAGAACGTCACCCGAATCAGTTCGACGATCGCATTCCGGTAGGTTCGTTGAATCGCGTTGAAGAGTAGAGTGGTGTTATCCATTTGAATTCTCTTGCGATGGATTGTGGTTCTCGTTCCCAAACGCTGGCTTGAGAACGCAATTTCTGGAAGCTCCAGTTTGCCGCTTGGATAGGCCGAGTTTAATTCGCCGCGCCAAAGCTGGGACTTGATGGAGTGAGTTCCAAAGCTGGAGCTTGGGAACGAGAGGTCGTCATCCTCGCCGCCAGAGCGTTTGGTCGGTGCGATCTTCCAGTGTGATCTTGAGTTCGTTGAGTTTGTTGCGGATCAGGTCGGCGACGGCGAAGTTTTTATTCTTGCGGGCGTCGGCTCGGATTTGGATGACGAGTTGCATGAGACCGTCCAGCAGGCCGTCGTCGGCTGAGGCGGCCTTGGCCTCGCGGAAGACTCCGAGGATCGAGGCGAGTTCCTTGAGGAGCGTCATCCCGGCGGTGAGGGCTGGCAGTTTGCTCTTGTCACCGGCGGCAGTGTCGAGCTTGTGGTCGTTGATGAAGGCGTTGAGCTTCGTGCGGAGATCGAACAACGCGCCGACCGCTCCGCCCGTGTTGAAGTCGTCGTCCATCGCGTCGAGGTAACGCTGACGGAGTGTGTTGAGTTCCGTGAAGTAGTCGGCGGGGTCGCCTGACAACGCAATACTGTCCGTTCTCGTTGCGACTGGTTTCAGTGAGTAGAACGATTGACCGGCGACTCGTTCGTAAGTCTCGAACAGCCTGTAAAAACCTTCGAGGGCTTTGCCCGTCTCAGCGATCCGTTCGTCGCTGAAGTCGATCGGGCTGCGGTAATGCGTCGCGAGCAAAAAGAAGCGGATCGTTTCGGGATCGTGTTTGGCGAAGAGTTCTTTTACCGACGCGGCCCCCTTGGAACCGGCGAGTTTGTTGGCTTCTTGAGCCTCCTTCGCCGCCGCGAGGTCGGTTGGCTTGTCGCCGTGTTTGTCGTGGCCTCCACCGACCTTGCCGGCTGCGCCGCTGGCCTGCATCAGGCCGTTGTGCATCCAGTAGCGGGCGAATGGTTTTCCCGTGCAGCTTTCGGACTGGGCCAGTTCGTTCTCGTGATGCGGGAACATCAGGTCGAGGCCCCCGCCGTGGATGTC
>JAYTXB010001071.1:0-4584 GCA_043743205.1 Schlesneria sp. | reverse complement strand
CCCCGGACTTCTCAGCGAAGAACCCGGGGCCTCACGGCACCCGGCTCACCGCGATTATCGGATTGATGCCGCCAGTTGTTGATGCGCCGGCCGTTTACCGTCAGAGGAAAGCCATTGAGACTGGGCTTGATCGTGAGTCGATGAAGAGCAACTTCGAGATTCAGCGAGGCAGTCGCTTGATGGCGGCCAATTCTGTCGCGCCGTCGCGGATGCCGTGCTTCTTGAGCTTGCTGAAGTACGTGCTACGTGGCAGACCGAGTAATCGCGCCGCTTGAGCCTTGTTGCCGCCACACTTATGCAAAGCGGCGACCAAAGCTTGGCGCTCAACGATCGGGTCATCACCGATCCACTCGCTGCGCGGGGCATCGGACAGAGCCGTGCTGCTCAAGCTGTGACGCGTTCGTTCTGACGAAACGGAGTTCGTGTCGGACTGCCCGCCCTGAATTTCTGGTGGCAAGTCGATCACCGAAATCACGTCACCTTCGGCCATCACCATCGCGCGTTCGATAACGTTTTGCAGTTCGCGAATGTTGCCGGGCCACGAGTAACGCATCAGGGCGTCGAGCGCATCGTCCTCGAACCGCGTGAACTTTCGCCCCGCGCGCGGCGCGGTCCTCTTCAAAAAGTAGACGGCCAGTTCCAGCACGTCATCGGGGCGCTCGCGAAGCGGCGGAAGCGTGAGGCTGACGACGTTCAGCCGGTAATACAGGTCTTCGCGGAACTTCCCTTCGGCAATCAGTCGCTCCAAATTTTGGTGTGTTGCCGCGACCAAACGAACATCGACACGCACCGTCTTCGTCCCACCCACTGGTTCAAACTCGCGCTGTTGGAGCACGCGCAGCAGCTTGACCTGTGTCTCGGGTGAGATGTCGCCGATTTCGTCGAGGAACAGCGTGCCGCCGTGAGCCAACTCGAACCGCCCCTGCTTGTCGGCAGTCGCTCCCGTGAAAGCCCCCTTCACGTGACCGAACAATTCGCTTTCGAGTAGCCCGGCTGAGAGTGCCGCGCAATGGACGCTGATGAGCGGCCCATCGCGGCGTGGGCTGTTGTCGTGGATGGCCTTTGCCAGCAGTTCCTTGCCCGTGCCACTCTCGCCGCGCACGAGCACGCTCGTTTCGCTGACCGCCACTTTGCGAACGTGATCGAGGATGCGTTCGAGCGACGCGCTGTGTCCGATGATCGCGTCACGTCGAAATTCCAACGCGGGTACGGCCGCCGAATCGGGCTGAACGCTCGCCGCGACTTCCGCCTGCAAGATCGTGATCTGTTGCTTCTGCTGCGCGATCCGTTCGGCTTGCAGACGCAGTTCTTCGTTCAGTTGAGTGATGTCTTGATGAACCTTCGCGCAGTGCAAGGCCACGCCCGTGATCTGGCCGAGCGCCGTGAGGAACGTCAAGTCTTCCGCCGAGTACAACGCACCGCTGACCTTCGGCCCGAGGACCACCAATCCCGCGAGCTGTCCATCCGTTTCCAAGCCGTGAACCAGATCGGCTTGTACCTGACGCAGCGTGCTTTGAACGGGAGAAACGGTATCTCGTGAACCGGGTGGGACACGCTGCAGGGTCGAATCGACCGTAAGTGCCTGCACAAACTCATCCGATACGGCGAGCTGCATCGGTAGCCCCGTAGCCACACCTTCGACTGCCATCAACCGGAAGTTGCTGGAACGGCCGTCGCGCAGGAAGAGGGCGACTCGCTCGGACTGAAGGACATCGCGGCACGAACTGGCCATGCGCTCCGATAGGAACTGCACGTCGGTGAGCCGTCCGACTTCACGGTGCATCCGCTGCAAGGCTCGGTCGAGTTGATACTTCTCGCGAAAGAACCGGCGATCGACCAGACGCTGCCAAGCGTCGCGCAGCCAGATCAACAACACGACCGTCAGCATCAAGATGCCCGCGATGATCCACGACTGTTGCTCGATGAGCGGCGTCTTGCGAACGGCCACCGCGAGGCTTCCGCAGGCAATCAATAAGGCCACCGTCCCGGTCGCACCGTAGCTCAAGACGTAGTACCACATGCCGCGATTGATGATCTGATCGATCAGCATCAGCTTGTAACGGACGATCCCGACCGCATACGCGAGCATGAAGACGAGACTCGCCAAGAACATTGGGATGCGAGCACTCCCTAACGCGAAGTCGGCTCGCCAGAACGCTGCCAAGAACAGGGCATAGCCGATGCAAACCGCCGCACCATAGCCCGCCCAGACAATCCAGCGGACCTGACTCCGTTCGACGGGGTTGCGAGTCGTGAACGCGCTGTAGCTGAGTGTTGCCAACGTCATCAAGAAGTACGCCCCCGCGATGCTCAGGTAGGCATAGATCCCAAACGTCAACTCGTTCAGGCCATCGCGCAGCAATTGAGTCGGCAGTTCTGATGAACCACTCGAGGATTCGACGAGCCTCCACAAAAAGCCCTCCGAACAGACGAAGCAAACGGTCGTGATGAGCGGGATCGCGTAGATCGCTCGTGTCACCGCGACAGGCCAGGTCGTCAGCGGTGGTTTCGGACGCGGATAGACGAGAAAGAAATGCAGCGTCAGAGCGGGAAGTAGGATGCCGCACACGCCAAACGGCAGCGTCAGCCAGAAGCTTCCCGCAACCGTCGCCCAATGAAACCCGCCAATGAACGCCGCCAGAGTCGCCGTACTCATAACGAAGAAGCGGCGAGCCGACTCGTCGAACGGTCGGTTCCAAAATGCGACCGCTCCCACGGAAAAGATGAGCAGTTGCAACAGGAACCAAACCAGTGTCAGCCCGACTTCACTGATCGGGATCGACTGAAGCTGAACGGCGCACGTCTGACGTTCTTTTGCTCCACGTTTGATGTACTCAATCTTCACCCAACGCTTTCCATCTGCCGTCTGAACGAGCGATGGTTTGCCATCGGTCAACGGGTCTGCAACGACAGGCAAGAGACCGCTGGCGGAGATGTCTCGATTGCGAAGTGCGAGCTGAATCCGAGCGAAGTCTAAAAAGCTGCCAACTTCTTGCTGATCCAAGCTAACGAGCAGATCGCCTACTACTGGAGCTGGTCCCATAAACTCCGTGTCTGGCAGTTGCTGGATTTGGATTCCAACAGGAGAGATTGCGATGTCTGCGGAGGCCGCGTCGGAGAGTAAAAACCGCAATCGCAGATCGGGAGCTGTCGCAACGACGGCCAACACCAGTACGCAGTAAGCGACAATGCAACCCGCCACAAGCGCAAGCAACCAACGGGGAAACCGAGTTGAGACTTCCATCAGGATTTCTTTTGAAGCGGAGTTGTTCGCCAAGCGCCGAACTCACACCTCAGCGCCGAAGTCGGTGGCGAAATCGCTCTCTGGGCTAGCGACACTCCCCGCTTCGGCGCTGAACGACCGCTCAACGCAAGCTGAGCGACGAGTCTTTCGTGGCGGCGATGATGCTCAAAGACCTGTTGATTCACAAGGAATCGAACGAAAGTTTTTAGTTCGGTCGCATCAACCTCATTTTTCTTCAGCGCCGAACAACAAAATGGCACGAAGGATGCTTCATAGAAACTCCTGTCGAGTGAGTTTGAAGTTGGCTTCAGTGACTCGACTCTCGCAAACAAACCCAGCCCGAACCCTGATGGAGAGGTAACAAGACTTCCGCCTGTGTACTGCCAAGGTCTCCCTCCGAGCAGTTCGACCCACTCTGCTCTCTCCGGTCCCCAACCGCCAGTACACCCAAACACAGGCGAGGTCACTCCTCCATCAGGGTTCTTTTTTCTACGCAGCGTTTGTCACGGATGCTGATGCCCCCACGGATGGGGGCTTTTTTTTGCGCTGACGCAAACTCTCAAGCTGCGCTGAGTGCCAGCCAGCGTTCTCAATAAACGAACCAACCCGCAGCCTGACAGAGTGAGTCGGTCTATCGACCAAGGTCACTGGGCGGTGGCCAGAGACCTATGACTTCAAATAACGCGTTTACCGTCGCTCCAGTGCACCGCCTTGTTCGCCGCCTGATACCTCGAGTGACCTAAGGCGTGCGCGAACTTCATCGCATCGGGCGACGACATTTGCGTCATTGGTATTAACGATCTTGTTCAGCAGCATTCGCACACGCTCGGTCTGAGGCGACGAAAACGTCCCTGTTTCGATTAGCGAAAGGCAGCAGTCGGCCATTTCCAAGGTTTCTGCCGGCGTTTTATTTGAAAGGTGGAACAGATATTCGTATCGCTCACGTTGTCTCGCAATTCCCTGTTGCTTCTTGCGGCATGGAACACATCGCACACAGTTGGAATCGAGGCCGAAGCCCAAATCTTCGTACCAGTGTTTTTGTTCCTCGGCAAAGAAGATGAACGGACGACCGCAATCACGACACTGCCGAATTACGTCGTAGTAGTGAGTGATCGGGACGGTCGCGGGGGTTTGGCGACTGAGGTCAGCGGGAATTGCAGTGTTCGGAATGCGACATTCTGTGGGTGAGTGCCAGTGAATGAACGTGCTACCGCCATAGTCCGTCTCTGGGTTCAGCCCCGTAATGTTGGAACGTCGCCCGTACCGTGGATGCTCGACGAATTCGGAGTATCGGTCGGAAGTAGGATTCATGTGCGTGTTGGCGGCGAACGACTTCCTCT
>JAYTXB010001070.1:0-2670 GCA_043743205.1 Schlesneria sp. | reverse complement strand
GCCACCTTTGGAGTGCGGGGATTGATCACCGCTTTCATTTCTCGGTTTCTCCCCGCATTCTGGAATGGCCTAACACTGGCCAGTCTTCCAAAAATCAATCCGAAGCGAGAAAGAAAAGCGGCAATCAATTGCCGCAGTCCAAATGAGATGGCAAAAGTCGAGGTTAGAGCAGGAATGTTGTCTCGCGCATCAATCACTGGCAGGCTTTGGCGAGCCGGGTGCCGTGAGGCCTCGGACTTTTCGGCGAAGAACCCGGGGCCTCACGGCACCCGGCTCACCTCGATCATCCGATTGAGACCGCCAGTGATTGATGTGCCAATCGTAAGTCGCACGACACTGTTTGCTGATCGCTGACTTCAAGGACCGCCGATGCTCGCGTACATGCAACTGGTTCGACTGCCGACCCTATTCACGGCGATGGCTGACATTGTGTTGGGCTATGTGCTGACGCATCGGTTCATCATCGGACCAGATGGCTGGGACAATCCAGCCAAGTTCTGCGGGCTACTGATCGCGTCGTGCTGTCTTTATCTCGCGGGGATGGTCTTCAACGATGTCTTTGATCGGAAGCAGGACGCGGAAGAACGGCCGGCACGCCCGATCCCATCCGGTCGCGTCTCGTTGAGAAGTGCGATCCTGCTTGGAACGGTGCTGATGATTGTTGGTGTTGCTGCGGCGGCCACCGTGACGCGCGTCAGTCTTCAAGTGGCGGGACTGCTCGTCGTGGCGATCCTGCTTTACGACGGCGTGTTGAAGCGGACTCCGCTGGCACCGCTGGCGATGGGGCTGTGTCGCGCGCTGAACGTGCTGTTGGGGGCGAGCGATCAGTTGTTTTGGACGCCACCGGGCTTGCTAGTCAGACCGCAAACCGCAGCCGCGATTGGTCTGGGGCTCTACATTGTGGGCGTGACGCTATTCGCGCGGACGGAGGCCAAGACGAGCAGTCGCCCGCCGTTAGTGTTAGCGCAGTTCGTCCTCAATTCGGGGATCGCGGTTTTAGCGTGGCTGATGTGCGCGTGGCCGGTCTTCGACTGGCCACCGGTCGGCCGGACTCCCGTGGCACTGGCGATGCTCGGTGTAGTCGCCTTCACGCTCAACCGTCGCGCGATTGCTGCCATCATTGATCCCTCGCCGCAGAAAGTGCAGACCACGATCAAGGTCATGTTGCTCTCTTACGTGATGCTCGACGGAGCGCTCGTGTTTTGGAAAATGTCTGAAAGCGGTCAACTCGGTGCCGCACACGCGCTCGCCACGGTAGCCCTCGTCATTCCGGCGTTGTTGCTGTCGCGACTGATCCCGATGACCTGAGTACTCTACTTTCAGGTTCTCCGCCAAACGTGTTGAATCTGGTGTTGTGGAACTGATCCACTACCAATGGTGCGTCTCCGCCGCCCGTCAACACGAATGGCGGAGAGGCTATTTTCTTTAGGGTCGATGAGTGGTTCAGTGCAAACGGGACTCACCCCAGCCCACGAATTGGCCGACCTTCACAGAGTCGTTGCGGCATCCGTTGGAACTGGTCGTCGTACTCGCGATGGGAGTCGATTCCCAGATGCAGCAGGATTGTCGCGGCGAGGTCGGCTGGACTGACCGGGTTGTCCGTCACGAAGCCACCGGTACTGCCCGTCGCGCCGTAAACCTGTCCACCCCGCACACCGCCTCCGGCGAGCAGCACCGTGAAGGCATGCGGCCAATGATCGCGGCCGGTCTTCTCAGTCATGCCGTTCTGAGTGATGAGTCCGATCCGCGGCGAACGCCCGAACTCACCCGACACAACCACCAGCGTTGAGTCGAGCAACCCGCGCGCATGCAAGTCTTCGAGGAACATCGCGAAAGCTTGGTCGAACGGGGGGCAGAGTCCCTCGCGCAGCTTCGAGAAGTTTTGGTGATGTGTGTCCCAGTGGGGCGAGACTTTGTCGAAGCGGCTGTCGTCATCCCAGTTGACCGTGATCAGCGAGACGCCCGCTTCGACGAGTCGCCGCGCCGCAAGCAGGCTCTGCCCAAACTTCGTCCTCCCGTAGCGATCCCGCAGCGCAGGAGCTTCACGATGCAGATCGAAGGCGCCCGCCGTACCCGTCGCCTCGACGGTCGAAAATGCTTGCTCGTAATGTGAATCACTCAGCCCGGCCGTTCGCCCTTCGACCCTATTCGTCGCTCGAACCAGTTGGGCATGAAGCCGCCTTCGCTGCCGAAATCGAGCGAGAGGTACGTCGCTCGGCAATGAAAGCCCTTCCACACCAAAGCTGCTCGCCGTCGGATCGCCCTGGACCAGGAACGGGCTGAACTGCTCGCCCATGCGGCCTCCCGTCTGACCGGCGATCCGCTTGTCCTGTCCGACGAATTGCGTGTACCACGGCAGCACGATCGACGACGGCAAGCCACCTTGTGGCATCCCATACCGCGCGACGCACGAGGCCAGCGAGGGCCAATCTTGAGGTGTCGCCTGATCGGTGACGGGTGGCCCGAAGTACTCGCGGCCCGTGTAAATTTCGCTGCATGCCGGGCCGTGAACATTCATGCGATGCGTCATCGACCGCAGCAGTCAGAGCTTGTCCATTTGTCGCGCGAGGCGCGGCAGATGCTCTGAGAGATGGATGCCGGGAACATTGGTGGCGACCGGTTGAAACTCACCACGAATTTCAGCGGGAGCGTCCGGCTTCATGTCCCACA
>JAYTXB010001069.1:0-1194 GCA_043743205.1 Schlesneria sp. | reverse complement strand
GCCTGATCCGCCTCAGCCATCGTCCCGTCGAGCAGCAGCTTCAATTGTTCCGAGCTGGGACAGTCACAAAGTTCATCAGCCATGATCGAGTTCCTATTCCCAAGGTAGCCCTGTCGCTCCGCGACAGGAGGCGCGAAGCACGAATGATTCTGATTGAGTGAACCGGCCAGTCGAGCGATAGATGCCTGTATCGCGATCGCGCTACCTGTCGCGGAGCGACAGGGCTACCTTAGTCCCCTACCAATAGCTTCACCTGTTCCTTGAGCCGCGTCATGACGCGCCCCTTGGCGAGGTACACCGCCGCGACCGTGATTCCCAATTCGTCGGCCACATCTTTTCCGGCGACACCCTCAACCGCCGTCTTCCAAAACGCCTGCCAGGTCGCGTCACTAAAGTCCTGCTTCACAATGTTTGCGGCGAATTGAAAGAGTTGTCGTTCATAGTCCGCATCCCACTGAGCACTCGCGTCGAGTCCTCCCGGTTGCGCGACCTCGTTCAGTTGTTGTTGAGCATCCGTGTCACCGGCCCCTCGTTCGCGCAGGCCCTCGCGCCGCCAATGGTCGGTCAATCGATTCTGCACGACGGTGAACAACCACCCGCGAAAGGAACCTCGCCGCGCGTCGTACTCCAAACTGTGAGCCGCCGCCGCCACCTGCCTCATCACATCCTGAGTCAGATCGGCCGCATCGGCATCCTGCAAACCGCGCTTGTGCAGAAATCCGTAAACGAGCGGAGCGTACAGATCGACAAACCGCCCCCACGCCTCCTGATCGCGAGCATCACGGATGCGAACGAGCAGTGTCGGTTGTGTCGGCGGATTGCTGTTCATGGAAACCTCTGACGGGAGATACGCACGACCGCCGAAAACCTATCGCGAAAATGGCGAAGGTCGCAAAGACGAAAGCTCTCTGGTTCCCAAGCTCCTGCTTGGGAATCGGGCAGCTTGAAGCACCCGCATCGAGTCTCATCGAAGGGCGTTGGACAAACATGAAGCAGGAGCTTCAAAGACGGGCATTCCCCAGCCGGAGCTTGGAAGCGAGAGCAAGCAGCGGCACGTCCGGCGCACTCTACCCATCGGGACTCGACTGGCTGACTGTCAGACCGAGGCCCCGGTGAAGAGCGGTTCGATCACGTCGCCGCGATTGAGACGGACCGGTCGGTTGAGGCGGTCGCGCACTTCGACTTCAGCGGGGA
>JAYTXB010001068.1:0-5588 GCA_043743205.1 Schlesneria sp. | reverse complement strand
GATGCGCACGTGATGAACCGCGTTCGGGCCGAGGTTGTCGTAACGAAGCGTGAACTCGATGACATCGCCCGTCTGAGCGGTGTTCTTGTCGGCGAGCTTTACGATTCTCAGGTTGCCCGGTTCGTCCGATTTCTTGTCGTCGATGCCGACGATCGTGGCGACGTGAGCCTCATAGTGCCCTTCCATCGCCGAGTCGGTCTTGCCCTGAATGACGGGGTACTCTTCACGCGACCACGTCAATCCCGACTCGATACCGAAGTTCAAGCGGGCGACATCGCGCCGTTCGAGCCTGCCAAACTCGACGAAGCTCAAGTCTTGATAGACGTTGATCAGCTTCTCATGAATCGCGAGCCGCTTCGTCTGCAAGACATCGCCCTGAAGCTGTTCGCTTTCGAGGCCACCCGCTCGCGAGCGGACCAGGACGCGACCCGTCATCTCCTGCTTGACGTGGAGCGAGGCCTTCAACCGCGTGTGCATCGTGTTCGTCCCGGCCGTGTGATCGACATCGGCGATGCGGTTGAGGTGCGAATCCTCATGCGGACGACTGACCGTCCGCACCGTCGAGAATCGTGGTGCATAGACGCAGACACGGTTCGAGGCCTTCACGCGGTTCTTGCCACGGTGATCGGTGAACTCGGCCACGGTGTCTTCCGTGTCGAGCCCCTGTCGATTGAACGAGTCGTAGTGAACGGGCAGCGCGCGGTCTCCGCCGTCGCAGAGATATTCGTCCGGATACTTCTCCAACAGGAGAGTGCTTTCGCACTGACAGCCGACCATGCCCGGCGCGAAGGGGTTCGGGCACGGTGCCGCCCAACGTGGCTCGGGCGGGCATTGATTGATCGTCATGCCCGGCGGACAGTCGGCGACACGTCCTTCAAACTGAGCACCGGTTGGCTCGACTTCTTCCAGACCGTTCAACGAAGCGTGGCTGACTTGCTGAATCGCGTTTGATGAGCGAACACTCGATCGCGCGGCATTCGTGTCGCGAGTCGAGTTGAACGACACCGTTGAGTTCTGTTGAGGCTTCGCGGTTCGAGGCCGCGACAGACGGAACACGCCAGCAGCTTCCGTCGGAGGCGAATCGCTCTGTCCGCGCGTGATCGTCCAATCGTCGGTGGCCTGATCGACGGCGGCTTGATCGGCAGTCGCCTCGACGCGATCACTCGCCTCTGCCGTGAACGAGAGTTGTTGAATCTGAGCATCTCGTTCGGAACGTGTGGCTCCGTCGCGCCCCGTCGTTTCGCGATAGACCGCTTGAAACGTTCCGTCAGCCGATGTGCTCTCCGCAGTCGGAGTCGTTCGCACGAGAGATCGCGGCCCGGCACAGGCACAGCACATGAAGGCGAGTGCGGCCATGCCGCTGATTCGAGTCGCACGCGACAGAACTTGAAGTGGGTGAATCATCTCGAACCTCAGACTGACGATGGGGGGCGATGACCGGGGGTGATGGCGCAAACTTCCGAAGTCTGCGGAGACTTCGGAAGTTTTGGGTGACATATGGTTCGCGAGTCGTGTCACAAGCATTCAGGACGACTCATCCAGCGAAGAATGCCCTCGCTGACGCTTTTTGGAGTTGCACCTGTTTTTGAGTCGCGAAGCGACGTTAGCAAGGAAGGGGTTCAACTTGGGCGTCGAGCCGCGAAGCGGCGGCAGCAGTGCTGGTTCTCGAATCTGCCGCCGCTTCGCGGCTCATTCCGATCTCTCTCGCTCGAATCCTTGGGCTGACGCCCAAGGCTATTTGCTGCCGTCGCTTCGCGACTCCGAAATACGCAACTTCTCAACTCACGTTGCGAGTTACTTGTTTGCAGTGGGGCGATGTGAGACGTGTTGTACGACGGGTTGTCTCGACCTGGAGGCGCGAGCTTGTGGTCGCAGCGCGGGTTGCGAAGTGTTGGCTTGTTCGGGCTTCACCGTCAGACGGATCGGTCCACCGGGGCCGAAGAACTGCGGATCGGGGCGCAGCGGATCGGGCGTTCGTCCACCGAGTCTCACGATGGCCATCGGACGACCGAGTGAGTCGGCTTCGGCCAGTACATTGCGCGACGGTTCAATCGTCTGGATGCGCTGCAAGCTGTCGAGCATCGTCGTCGGCACGCGGTCGGGTTGTTCGAGGTAGATCACCTTCGTAACGAGTCGCCCGTTCGCGGCCCACTCGAACTCTTCCTCGGTAAACTCGAAGTCGATTGGAAAGTCTTCTTCACGACCCGTGGGTGGATGGAGTCGGTCCATCAGTTCGATCGACGGATAGAAATCGACGCCAGGAAAGTTTTCGAGGCCGCTGACCTTCAAGCGATAGACATTGCCGACGATTAAGCCGACCTGAGCGGGTGCCGCAGCTTCAATGGGACGATTAGCCGCTTCATAAAACGTAACCGTTCCCGCCGCAGGCAAGCTCACTCGAACGGGCTGGAATTGAACCGGACGACCTCGACCCACATTGGCGGCCCATTGAGCGGCAGTGCCGGGAGGAGTCATCTGGTTCAACGGGAACTGCCGTCCATCAACAGCCGGGTACTGTTGGGCAGAGACGAACGCGTCCGTGGTCAAAGCGATCACGAGCAGCGAACAGAGGGCAATGAATGGCGTCATCCGAATCACGATGCGCGGCCCTTGTGAGTGGCGGGAGAGGGGGATTGCGAGTCGGCTCTGCGGTGATTTGTAGGATGGGCACTCTTGCCCGTCCTGTCTTTGGCGAACCGTGGCGGACTCAAACAAGCAGGACGGGCAAGAGTGCCCATCCTACGTGCGTCACTCACGCTCGAAACATCGGCTCGGCTGATATGAGTCAGGCCGGGCCGATGTTCGAGACGGGTCGCTGTCCTGCTGACTTTTATTGGCCTGGTGGGCAGTAGGCTGCACCGCCTCCGCCATTCCAAGCCGGATTGGACAATTCGCCGGGCGAGTAAACCGGATGCTTCTCGGTGTACTCGATGTAGTTGACAGGTCGAGGCAGGCTCAGGCCCGGCTCGTGCTTCACGTCGATCAGCACTGAATCGACCGGCTTGGGCAAATCTTGGCTGGTCCGATTGCGAACCGTGTGCTGTCGCAAGCTGGCTGGTCCACCGTAAGGGAGGTGAGTCGGTCCCGCGAGACCGATGGGAGTGCCAGTGATCGGCATTCCCCACGCTTGCATGTTTTGACCGGCGATCGGCTGACCGGGCATCCCCGATCCGGCCATCATCATCGCTCCAGGAATACCGGGGGCGCCTTGTCCAGCAGGACCGATCGGCAGCGGTGGCAACAGCTCACCCTTCTCGCCATCGACTGAGTGATAGCCGACTTGTTCGAGTCCGTTGGGACCCATCACAGCCATTGGCTTGCCACCCGGTTGGCCGGGCATTTCGAGGTCCATGTTGCCGATCCGCAAGACGGCCATGATTGTGCCGCGTTTGTCAGCTTCCTGGATCGGATCGACTCCGGGATCGAGCCGCGTGGAGACGAGAGTCTCGACGTTGGCGATGGCCAACTCTTGATACCGTGCATCGGGTAGATAGATGACCTTGGTGACGAAGTTGTTGCTCTCGATTTGTTCGAGGTCCTCTTCCGTCATTTGCAGCGGCACGCTGTTGTGAGACAGATATGCTTCCGTGTTCGGATGGCCGGGATAAATCATCAACGTCGGGTAGAGGGCCAGTCCCTCGCGACCGGGGACGTTGGTGACCTTCAACCGATAGGTCGCCCCTTGGAAGAAGTTGTACCGAGCGGGTGTGACCAGTTGATTCTCGGCGTAACCGCCGGGAATCTGCCAACCGACGTGCATGCCATCAGGACCGACGAACCGGACCTGAGTGGTACTCGGAGCCATCGGCCTCCCAGCCATCATGCCACCGGGACCGCCCGCCATGCCGACCATGCCCGGCATGACGCCAGGACCAGGGCCGTCCACCATCGGGCCAGGCCGCTGCAACATGGCAGCGGGTGGAGCGTGATACTCGCCCTTACCCGTGTGTTGGTTTCCATCCATGGCGCAGCCGACGCACACAACGACGACCGTGCCCAACGCCAGAAAATAACACTTCATCGCGACCCCTCTCGGTAACAGGCTCCGCGACTCCACGTGCTGCGCGTTGGCGAACACTCGCCAACCATCGGCAACACGTCTGAATCGGCCGTCCTTGCCGAATTCCGTTTGACCAGCCTTGTGACACGATTCTCCGTCGACCGTTGCAATGCTTCACAGTTAGAATGCCGCCCGTTGCGAGTGTCCGGTCAGGTTGAAACTCGCGTTCCACCCGGCGTAGCACTCGTCCCAGACATCTTGCCAATTGTGGCAACACTTCGCGGTCTGTTCTCTTTTCGGAAGGATGCCCTTTGTATCTTTGGCAAATCCGTCACATTCCGATCCGTAGGCAAACTTTCCTCAGATTCACAGCTCTCCTCGGGCTTCTCCTGCTGTTCGTGGAGTTATCTGGCGAAGGGGCGCGACTTGCCGTCGGCCAAGGCGACGAGAAGTCCGCAACGGAATCCAAGTTGGCGAGGGAGTCGAAGTCGAGTCCCTCGCTCGATCAGTCGGCCGCGACTGCCTTCGTCACCAAGGTGCATGAGACCCTGAAGAGCCATCCGTCCGTGCGCGCCGACATCGAGCAAACCATCTCGATCGGTGGCCAACCTTTTCGAGCGACCGGACGTTACCTCACGAGCGGCCCGAAACTGCGATTGGAGTACTTGATCAAGCCCAGCGAAGGGATCGACGGGGCGTTAATCGAAGTCTGCGACGGCAAGGAATTGTGGAGCCAGGTGACACTAAATGGTGCCAAGCGAGTCACCCATCGCGATGTTCAACAGATCAAAGCGGCGGTCGCTTCAACGAAGAGCGTTCCGGACGCCGTCCTCTCCGCTGAGCTGGGTTTGGGAGGACTGACCGCACTGTTCGCGTCGCTCGAACGAACGATGATTTTTGAAGCAATGAAAGAGGGGACCGGGACAGGCCAAACTCAGACTGTGGTGCAAGGACGCTGGAAGCCCGAAGTTTCGAGTCGATGGAAGCGACGCCCAGAGGATCCGTTGCCCGCATACATCCCAGACCTCGTCCGCATCGTTGTCGATTCGCGTACGCTATTCCCCGAGCGAATCATCTACCTCAAGAAGCAGTCAGAGAAGGAACTCGCGGCTCAGGCTGCGGCCCCACTCGCGAAAGACAAACCTTCCAAGGACGGCATCGTGAAGGAAGGTGTCGTGAAAGATGACACGGAGAAAGACGCCACAGTCAGGACGAAAAAAGGCTACCGCACCATCATCAGTCTGAAGTTCCAGAACGTGGAACTCGACGCGACAATCGATGAGCAAGAGTTCACATACACCCCGCCCGAAGATGTCGTCCCCGAAGACATCACCCGCCAATACCTCGACCGTATTACGAAGAGTGCCGAGACCGAACCCGCTCTTCCCGGTTCAGTGTCCCCCAAACCCAAAGCCAAGTGAGCCGGTCTGGCCCGCTCGCCATTCCTGTTGGCCCGCAGAAATTAGCCGCAGGGCGCTAGCCCCGGTTAAGCGAAATCGAACCGGGGCTAGCGCCCTGCGGCTGATGAACCACAAGAATCAACACGAATGGCCGAGAGCCGGTTGTTTATACGCTCGTTTGCTGTCGG
>JAYTXB010001067.1:0-8570 GCA_043743205.1 Schlesneria sp. | reverse complement strand
CGCCATCGTGTTCAACGGTGAGATTTACAACGCGAACGAACTGCGCCGTGAACTGGCCGCACAAGGAAGTTCGTTTCGAGGTCACTCGGATACGGAAGTTCTCGCTGAAGGTTTTGCCACGTGGGGGATCGAAGCGACCGTAACGCGCTGTCTCGGCATGTTCGCCATCGCGGTCTGGAACACTCAACGGTGCGAGCTGACACTTATCCGTGACCGCCTTGGCAAGAAGCCGCTCTACTACGGTCGCTTCGGTTCGACGCTGTTGTTCGGCTCGGAGACGAAAGCCCTGCGGGCGCATCCCGCTTTTGAAGCGAGCGTCAATCGGCCAATGCTCGGCCAGTTTTTGAAGTACTCGTACCTCCCCGGCGGCTCGATTTACAACGGGGTTTCCCAGCTGCGCCCCGGCAGCCTGATGACGATCTCGTTGGATGACAATCTCTACTGGAGTGGTCAGCGCGTTGATCCTCAGCGCGAGTATTGGACGATTCACCGCGCGGTCGAGTTGGGGCTGCGCAAACCGAATATGGAGTCCTTCGACTCAGCCGCCTCCAGTCTCGACACACTGCTGACGGATGCCGTCGGTCGTCGCATGGTGGCCGATGTCTCACTGGGTGCGTTCCTCTCGGGAGGCATCGACTCGTCACTGGTCGTCGCGCTCATGCAGAAGCAATCGTCGCGACCGGTGAAGACGTTTACGATCGGCTTTGAGGAAGAGGCGTACAACGAAGCTCCGTTCGCCGCGCGCGTCGCTTCGCATCTGAAGACCGATCACACCGAGCTGTACGTCACGGCACAACAGGCGCGCGACGTGATCCCGCTCCTGCCGACTATCTTTGACGAACCGTTCGCCGACTCGTCACAGATTCCGACGTTCCTCGT
Organism: Schlesneria sp.; assembly: GCA_043743205.1. Taxonomy (GTDB): domain Bacteria; phylum Planctomycetota; class Planctomycetia; order Planctomycetales; family Planctomycetaceae; genus Schlesneria. The sequence continues at coordinate 7,691 of JAYTXB010001067.1, read as the reverse complement.
CAGTCAACTCGCACGCCAGCATGTCACCGTCGCGTTGTCGGGAGACGGTGGCGACGAACTCTTCTGCGGATACCGCCGTTACTTTGAAGCCTTTACTGGGCACACGGTGCGCGGGTTGGAACGACTCGGCCTGACCGAAGCGGCACTGGTGGCTCCTCAATCAGGCGCCAGTCGCCTCGCCGCGCTGCTTCGTTCGCTTCCTGCTTCCATTCGAGGCCCGCTCGGTGCGATGTGTCGCACAGCCAGCCAGTTGCCGCTTAGAAGCCTGGCCACAAACTTCCGTCGGGCGGCCGAAGTGTTGGGTGAGTCCGGTCCCGACGAACGCTATCTCCGCAACATGTCACACTGGCGAGCCACCGATCAACTCGTGATCGGTGGTGAGTTCCCTGATGAACAGACAATCTCGCAATGCTTGTGGCCGGCGGCGTCAGCGCGATCTGCAGCCGAATTCCAAGCCTGCTGGCAATGGTACGACACGTGGCGTTACCTGCCCGATGACATCCTGACGAAGGTCGATCGGACCAGCATGGCGATCTCACTCGAAGCCCGCACGCCGTTGCTCGATCACCGCGTGGTCGAGTTCGCGTGGACGCTGCCGCACGAGTTCAAAGTGGCCGATGGTCAAGGGAAACGCATCCTGCGTTCGGTCCTGTCGCGCTACGTGCCGACGGAGATGTTCGAGCGTCCCAAGCTCGGCTTCGGCGTGCCAATCGACTCGTGGCTGCGCGGCCCGTTACGCGACTGGGCCGAAGACCTGCTCGATGAAGGCCGCTTGAAGCGCGAGGGCTATCTCAACCCGCGACCGATCCGCCAGAAGTGGTCCGAACACCTCAGCGGTCGCGCCGACTGGCACTACCTACTGTGGGATGTCCTCATGTTCCAAGCGTGGCTCGCCGCGCAGTCGCACCGAAGTGCCTGACCCCGGCCCCTGTCCGGGCGGTTCGCAGAAATACCGTATCGGCGCGTGAACGGGACGGAACGCTTGGCGGAAGACCGTTTTGACAAAAAAATACTGTTCGGCCGTCATTCAGCATTCGCATTCGCTGGGTCGTGGAACGGACCAACGCCTGGAACGGTCGCTCGCGGCGCAACAGCAAAGACGACGAACGAACCACCGCCTCCGCCGAAGCGATGATCAAGTGGAGCGGCATTCAGCTCATGCTCAAACGCCTCGCGCCGGTCAATCCCCCCGCAACCTTCAACGACAAACTCGCCGTGATCGCAACCCCAACAACAGTCGCCGCATGAGACGGTCCATGCTTCTCGGATAGCCTCTCACTTCAAGCGGCGGAGTGGCCCTGCTTGAATCAGCCAATCCTTCGGAATGTGGCGCGGGAGTGGCCGTGAAAGCCAACCGCATAGCCGCCCACGATGACGTAATCAACCGCGTGGCGGTCGCACAATTTCAAGAAGTCTTTGAAGTCGTTCGGTAGCCGGATCATAGGCGAAGACCACTTGTCGCATGAATTCGATCGCGTCCAATCGCGCCTCGGGAGATTGACCTCGCCAGTATTGGTCCTGATCGTCCGAGTCGAACGATCCCACGGAGACGGCTTGACGGTCGATTCGGGCAGCTTCGAGCAGGGACATGTGAAACTTCCATTTCTGAGCGGCACGTTTCAGACGCACGGCATTCTAGCGTGGCAACGTGGCTTGTGCTTGGCCAAATGTCGTTGCGAAGAAGTTGCCTCCCGCTCATGATCGGCACAGGTCGGTTCGGCTGGTGTTGGACCTCCGGACGAAGAAAACACAACGGCGCGCGGTACTGAATGAGGGTTCAGCAATCATGAGGTGGAACTGGCTCAAACACGCCTTCGCCGTTGAACCGTCTGGGCCGCTTGAGCCTTCACCGACTCAAGCGGCGGCCATTGAAGCAGTTTGCCGGGAGATCGCGCGGCGGGGGATGACGTTGCCAGCGCGGATGGTGCTCGATTCGTCCGCACCGCTCGGCTTCCTGGCCGGGCAGTCGTTGAGGTTCTTCGAGCCGTTCCTGACCACGGTGCTCGATCCGGTTGGCGTGCGTGAGTTTGCCGGGTTCTTGGAGAAGCGCGGGGCGGTCGAGTACATTGCGTCGCGGCTTGAGGCAATGAGCACTCAAACTCTTGAATCGCGAAGCGATGGCAGCAAGTAGCTGCGGGTATCAGCCCGCAGCAGAGGGGCCAGCAGAGAGTCGAGCCGCGAAGCGGCGGCAGAAGGGGCGGTACTGGATAGTCATCAAGCTTGAAACTCCTGCCGCCGCTTCGCGGCTCAACTTTACATCCATCGCTCCCACCGTGGGTTGGCACCCACGGCTATTTGCTGCCGTCGCTGCGCGACTCAGACCACGGCCACTTGGTTCTCATTTCAAGGCACCTCATGCTCCACGGATCGGGACAGATCAACGGCGATGCCAAGAGGGCGATTGATCCCGATTCGCTCAACGTGATCCTCGCCACCGACTGTGGCAGCACGACGACCAAGGCCATCCTGATTGAGAAGGTCGATGGCGTGTACCGGCAGACGTACCGGGGCGAAGCGCCGACGACGGTCGAGGAACCTGCGGCCGATGTGACCGTGGGCGTGACCAACGCCGCGACCGAAGTAGGCGAGTTGTCCGGGCGGCGGCTGATCGATGAACACGGGCAGCTTGTTCGGCCCGCTCGCGGCAAGGATGGGTGCGACATCTACATCTCCACCTCCAGCGCGGGGGGCGGCCTGCAAATGCTGGTCGCGGGGGTGGTGAGGCAGATGTCGGCGGCCAGTGCCGAGCGAGCCGCGCTCGGGGCCGGCGCGATCGTGATGGAGACGCTCGCCTCCAACGACAAGCGGAAGCCGTTCGAGCAGATTCAGCGCATTCGCGAGCTGCGTCCCGACATGATCCTGCTCGCGGGGGGAACCGATGGCGGGACGAAGTCTCACGTCGTGCAACTTGCGGAACTGATCGCTCCCGCGAAGCCGCAGCCCCGGTTCGGCGGGCAGTACCAGATGCCGGTGATCTATGCGGGGAACCGCGATGCGGCGGCACTCGTGCAGGACGTGCTGGGGAATGTCTGTGCGTTGTCGGTCGTCGAGAATCTGCGTCCTGTGCTGGAGCGAGAGAACCTCGCACCGGCCCGCGACCGCGTTCACGATCTGTTTCTCGAACACGTCATGGCGCATGCCCCTGGCTACGACAAGCTGATCTCGTGGGCCGATGCTCCGATCATGCCGACCCCCGGCGCGGTGGGCGACATCCTCAAGACGATCGCCGAGTTGCAGGGGATCAACGCCGTCGGAGTCGATATCGGCGGCGCGACGACGGATGTTTTCAGCGTGTTTGGAGGTAGGACAGCCGACGGACATGGGCTGGCTCGATTGGACCACTATGACGAATCAGGCATTCCCGTTTGCGTTTCGGCTGGCACGTTCAATCGCACGGTGAGCGCGAACTTGGGGATGAGCTATTCGATCTCGAACGTCCTCGCCGAAGCGACGCTGCCGATGATCCTGCGGTGGGTTCCCTACGACAGTGACGAACGCGAACTGCGGAACCGCGTGAAGAACAAGATGATCCGCCCGACGACGATTCCGCAGACACTGGAAGCGCTGATGTTCGAGCAGGCGGTCGCGCGCGAGGCGCTGCGGCTCTCGTACATCCAGCACAAGCAGTTCGCGACGACACTGGCGGGAGTGCAGCAACAGCGATCGATCGGCGACGCCTTCGGACAGGAGACGGGCGACCGGTCGATCGTCAACAACATGGCCCTCGATTTACTCGTGGCCTCGGGCGGAGTCCTCTCCCACGCCCCGCGCATGGAGCAGACGGCGATGATGTTGATCGACGCTTTCGAGCCGGAAGGGATCACGCGTCTGGCGAAGGACAGCATCTTCATGATGCCGCATCTGGGAGTCCTCGCGTCGGTCCATCCCCGCGCCGCGATGGAAGTCTTCGAGCGAGATTGTTTGATTTACCTCGGCACGTGCATCGCCCCGAAGGGCCTCGCGAAAACCGGAACACCGATCTGCGGCTACAAGTTTTCGGGAACGCTTCGAGACTCGGGCGAACTTCGTTTCGGCGATCTCGTGCGCCTGCGTCTCGGCCGCGAAGAAACCGCCCAAGTCGAACTGACTCCCGCACGAGGCTTCGATGTTGGCGCAGGCCCCGGCAAGTCGCTGACTCACACGATTCACGGCGGCACGGTGGGCGTGATCCTCGACGGCCGAGGCCGCCCGCTCGCGCTGCCCTCCGACCGCACGACGTGTCGTGAGACGGTGAGACGTTGGAACAAGGCGATGGAGATGTATCCGGAGTGACCGTGCGCAGTCGTGTTAGTGGTTGCAGCGCCCGCAGGTAGCGAGCGTTTTCGTCGGCCTCGTGAGGGACTGCTGCGGTTCGCATGAGGTCGAGAGGAGATCTGTTCGGTGCAGGATTCACGTCCTATCGCTCTCATGTTTTCTTGCGAGAGCGTGACTTGGTTGCCTCGCACAACGGAGTGCTGCGTGTCGGCTCGGCGAGTACTTCCGCCAGGGTCGTCTTCTTGAACGCATCCTGCACCATCGCCAGCGCGTCGTCCATTCGGCGATGCAGCGGGCACAGATGTTTGCCGTGAGTCTTCAGTCCCAACGGGCAGGTCTCGATCCGTTCGATCGGTTCGACGGCATCGACAACATCCAGAATCGTCAACTCCTCGGGCGTCTTGACCAGCGTGATACCGCCCCCGATGCCTCGCTGACTGCGAACGATGTCGCTGCGTCCGAGATTCTGCAAGACCTTCGAGAGGTACGGTTTGGGCACCTGAGTCGCCTCGGAAATCTGATCCGTGGTACGGGCTTCCGGAGCCTGATCGGCCAGGTAGACGACGGCGCGCAATGCGTATTCCACGGTCTGAGAAAACATGTCGGAAACTCAACTTTCTGAAACTGGATATTTACATCCGCTTTAGATGATATTAGATTGTGGTCGCTAAATCGGACACGTGCATCTGATTTTGAGCTACGTCATTCCCGCCGTCAACTCCCGCCAGAAGGAACTTCACCGTGAAACACATCGACGAACCCCGCCTCGAAACGGATCTGGACTATCGGTTTGCCTATCTGATGGAGTTCATCGGTTTTGGCGAACAGGACATTCAAGCCATTCATGCGTCTGCCGGGGCGCTCGGATCGCTGGTCCCGAGTCTGGTTGACGCCGTGTACGACAAGCTGTTTGGGTACAGTTGCACCAAGCGTCACTTCCTGCCGCGACAGTCCGGCTACGCGGGGGCGGTTCCCGCCGATCTGGAGTCGCTCACACAAGATCATGAGATGATCCAGTTCCGCAAGCAGCATCTGGGACGGTACTTGGTGGCACTGGTCACGAAACCGTACGACGGAACGATGGTCGGGTACCTCGATATGGTCGGCAAGATTCATACGCCGAAAGCTGGCTCGAAGGAGTTGAACGTGCCGCTCATCCAGATGAACGCGCTCCTGGGCTTCGTGTCGGATGCTTTGGTTCACACCATTCTCAGTTTGAACCTGCCTCGCTCTCAGGAAGTCGTCACGCTGCGCGCCTTCAACAAACTGCTCTGGATTCAGAATGACTTGATTACCCGCCACTATCAGGACGCGCATGCGGTGGTGGCCAAGTCGTGAGGCACTTCGTCTCGCGAAGATTGCAGAAGTGATGGCAGAAAAATTGGGGGTAGAAAAATGGTAGGCAGGTTGTGAATGCAGGCCGTACTGATCGCTTCAATCCGAGTTTTGATTTTTCTACCCCCGATATTTCTGCCATCCGCTTGCTGCCGTTTTGAGACTCAGAGCGACAACCTTCTCGGCCAGTGGGAGATCACATGATGTTCGGAAAATTTCGCACGCTGCGGCTGCGGTCACTCGCGGCGATTGTCTTCTGTCTGACATGCGGTCCGGCGAGCGCGCAGGACTTCGAGCGAGAGCCGATCCACTACGAGTCGGCTCCCGTGGACAATCCTGTGTCGCGGTTGCAGGCCCGACTCGACAGCGGTGAGTCGAAGCTCGAACACGACGACCGCGTCGGCTATCTCAAGTCGGTGCTGCGCGAGTTGGATGTGCCCGAGTCCTCGCAGATGCTGGTCTTCTCGAAGACCAGTCTCCAGCGGCACCGCATCGCGCCGAAGACACCGCGCGCGATCTACTTCAACGACGACATGTACGTTGGCTTCTGCCAGGACGGCGACGTGGCGGAGTTCTCGGCCGTCGATCCGCAGCTCGGCGTGGTTTTCTACACGCTGGACCAAGAGAAATCCGACGCCCCGAAATTCACGCGACAAAATGACAACTGCCTACTCTGTCACGCTTCGACACAGACGCGCAGCGTGCCGGGACATCTGGTGAGGTCGGTCTATGTCGATTCGGTCGGCTTCCCAGTCTTCTCGATGGGGACGCATCGTATCGATCACACTAGTCCGCTCGCGCAACGCTGGGGTGGCTGGTACGTCACCGGCACGCATGGTGAGCAAACGCATCTCGGCAACTTGATCGTGTCCGGTAAACAGGTCCGCGAACCGGTGGACAACGCGGCGGGCCACAACGTGACGGACTTGAGTGCGCTGTTCAAAACGTCGGCCTACCTCACGCCGCATAGCGATCTCGTGGCGCTGATGGTCCTCGAACATCAGGCGGAGACACACAACCTGATCACGCGCGCCAACTTCACCACGCGGGAGGCGCTCCACGCAGAGACGCGTCTGAACAAAGACCTCGACGAACCCGCAGGCCATCGCTGGCAAAGCACGACGACGCGCATTCAGAGTGCGGGGAACGAACTGGTGAAGTTCCTGCTCTTCAGCGGCGAAGCCTCGCTGACGGCCAAGCTGCAGGGAACATCGGCCTTCGCGACCGAGTTCAGCGCGCGCGGCCCGCGCGATCCGCAGGGCCGTTCGCTGCGCGACTTCGATCTCGAACGTCGGTTGTTCCAGTATCCGTGCAGCTACCTGATCTATTCGCGTTCGTTCGACGCCCTGCCGCCAGAGGCGAAGGAGTTTGTCTATCGCCGCCTGTGGGAAGTGTTGTGCGGTAATGACAAATCGAAAGACTTCGCGCACCTGACCGCCGCCGACCGAGCCTCGATTCGTGAGATCCTCATCGCGACAAAGCCCGGCCTGCCAGACTATTGGACGCGAGCGTCAGCGACTGCACCGGCGCAGTGACTTCGATGCGGCTGTGACGCCTTTCCATTGTTGCGTGTGCAGTCGTTTGGCAATTTTCCGGTCCCCTCGCCCCCGTCTTCGGGGGAGAGGGCTAGGGTGAGGGGGCCGAGCTGTCGAAAGTCATTGGATCCGAAACGCGAATCCAGAGAGGGAACACCGACGCCTTGATCTCCGTGCGTCTGGCCCCACCCAACGAATCCCCCCTCACCCTAACCCTCTCCCCCCGAGGACGGGCGGGAGAGGGGACAAATCACTGACCACTCACTGACGACTAGACCCGGCTGTGACTGCCTTTCCCTTGTCGGGACAGGCAGGACACGATCTTTCGTCATGTTCGCTCTGACGCTATCCTCGGCAGACGTGTTGTCTGAAACAAACACTCGCCCTCTGCAAGGATGCTGTCATGAGAAGCCCATTCCCACGTGGAAACTTCCTCCAATCCATTGCCTGCCTGAGCCTGTGGCTCGGCGGAATCCAAAGTCTCGCCATCGCGGATGACTCGGCCGCCGTGGTCGAAGATCATCCGATCGTCGTCGTGACAGCGGCGAGCATCGACCGGCTGCTGGA
>JAYTXB010001066.1:0-2226 GCA_043743205.1 Schlesneria sp. | reverse complement strand
GAGAAGCGTCGCGTCGTGGGGATTCTCGAAACGGACGCGAAGCTGACCGGCGGGTTCGATATGAGTTCGTTCCGTAGTTCGCCCGAATGGCGGATCGTGACCGAACTCAAGAAGCAGTATGAAGTCGAAGCGGTCTCGCCCGCCGCGCCGATTGATGAGGCTAAGTACGACGTGTTGATCGCCGTGTTGCCGTCATCGCTCGGTCAAAATGAGATGCACAACTTCGTCGATTACGTGAAGAAGGGCAAAGCCGTCCTGATCTTCGATGACCCGCTTCCCGCCACGAATCCGCAACTCGCGCCGAGTCAGCCCAAGCCGCGCGCAGGTGGCGGCAATCCCATGATGCAAATGGGGCAACCTCCGGAACAGAAGGCCGAAGGGGGCAAGGCGACTTCGCTGGTGAACGCGCTCGGCATTCAATGGAACTACGACCAGATCGTGTTCGACTACACGGGCATGCAGGTCCACCCCGAGTACTCAGAATTGTTGCGTCCTGAGATCGTCGCCATCACTCCGAAGAGCGGTGTCTCTAAAGCTTTCAATCCGGATCATGATGTCACCAGTGGATTGCAGGAAATGTTCTTGTTCTTCTCGGGGACGATCAAGCCCCGTGAAGGGAGCAAGCTGGAATTCACTCCGCTGCTAAGAACGGGTGTGCATTCGGGACTGCTCGATTGGAAAGACCTCGTGAAGAACAGCTTCATGGGGATCCAAATCGACGACGATCCGCTGCGGATCGAAGATGAGTACGCGCATGTGATCGCCGCCGAAATCGTCTCACCAAAGGGAGCCAGCGGCGATCGCTTCAATGTGATTTATGTCGCCGATGCCGACATCATCTCGGACTGGTTCTTCTTCGTTCGCGAACGGAAGCAGTTTCACTTGAGCTTGGACAACGTGACCTTCGTGCTGAACGCAGTCGATTCTCTGGCAGGTGATAAGGCTTACATCGCGCTCCGCAAACGCCGTCCGAAGCATCGGACCTTGGCTCGAGTCGAAGAGCAGACATCGAAGTTCATTGAACACGCCACGAAGGAGCGTCAGAAGGCCGCCGAAGAGGCAAAAACTGCGTTGGACGATGCCAAAAAGCAGTTCGCGGAGAAGGTCGAGAAGATCAAGAACGACGCCGCACTCGACGATTCGACACGCACCCAGATGCTGCTGATCGCTCAAGCCGAAACCAATCGCAAACTGGAAGTTGCCGAAGCGGCAATCAACCAGAAGAAGGAGCAGAGCATCGAGAAAGGGAAGATCGAGTCCGATCGGAACGTGAGGGCCGTCGAACGAGGCTACTATGCGGCCGCGCTGCTCTTCCCACCGATCCCGGCCATCGCTCTGGGGCTTCTCGTCTGGATTCTGCGATTGAAAGACGAATACAAGGACATCGCTCCTTCACGCCGCGCTCCGGTCGGCAAGTGATTCGGAGAGATGTTACGAGGACGTGCGACTCGGTTTGAGTCGCGTCGCAAGCCGATCTATGCTCGATGCCGAGCTTAAAACATCGGAAGTCTGCAGAGACTTCCGATGTTGGCAATGACCTGATGATTCGATGAACTTGAAATCTGACTCCTCCAGTAGAAGCGTCGTCATGAACGAACTCCAACGTACTCTCGCCTTCGTCGCCGTCGCAATCGTCTCTGTCGCGGCCGCTCGTTTTGCCGGGCCATCCACCCCCAAGCAAACTGCCGCCATCACCGGTGTCGGCGAGGTCTTCTATCCCGACTTCAAAGATGCGGACGCCGCGAAGTCGTTGCAGGTCTCCAGCTATAACGCGGAGACGGCCGAGGTTCGCCCGTTCAGTGTTGTTCAAGGGAAAGACGGCTTGTGGCGCATCCCAACACGCAACAACTATCCGGCTGATGGACAAGAGCGGCTGGCAAAGACTGCCACGTCGATGATTGGCATCAAGCGAGAGGGCTTCGCTGGCCCGCGCGACAATGAACATGCCGAGTTTGGTGTTCTCGATCCGCAGGGCGATTCACACTCAGACCTCAAGGGGATCGGTAATCGAATCACACTGAAAGATGGTGATGGAAAAGTTCTGGCCGATTACATCATCGGTAAAGAAGTCAAAGGCCGCCAAGGCAACTTCTACATTCGTCGCCCGGATGAGAAGGCCACATACTTCGCAAAGCTGGACATCCAAGTCTCGACGAAATTCGCGGATTGGATCGAACCCGATCTGCTGAAACTCGATGGCACGCGACTCTCCGACATTGTGATCGA
>JAYTXB010001065.1:0-2051 GCA_043743205.1 Schlesneria sp. | reverse complement strand
TCGTGCCGTTTGACCCAAAGACCGCGAGGCCGTCGATGGCGTTGCCGTTCGCCTGAATGTTGGTGAGATTCAGTCGTCCTGAACCACCGGAGTGGTTGTAAACGACACCCGAACCGCCCGTGCTGCGATTGAACTCACCATTGATAATGTCACCTTGGAAAATCGTTCCATTGGTGAGCGTGATGTTCAGGTTGTCGCCACCGTTGTCGTTCGAGATCAACTGGCCACCGGGAGTGGTCGCGGTCAAGGTGATGGTTCCCGCATCGCCGAGAACCTGCACACCGACCCCTGCATTTCCGCTCGACTGAACGTTGTTCAACGTCGCGGTCAGATTCTGACCGGTCTCTTGCAGACGAATACCGAACGCTTGTGTCCCGGCGGGATCGGAGTTCATCGCCACGTTGGTCATACTCAGGTCGAGTGCCCCCGCGCCGACACCGACGAAGACACCACCACCTAGGTTGTTTCCGAATCCACCCGGATTGGGGTGGTTCGTGCTGCCGCTGGCGAGATTGACGCCGCGAATGATGCCGACACCGGTGGCATTCTGCAGATTGATTCCGACACCGTTGTTGCCCGAAATTTCGAGGCATTGCAGCAGGAAGTTGTTCGACCCGGCGACCGTGTTCGTGATCGCGTCGCCACCGGCATTGAGCAGGTTGAACCCGGCCACTTCGTTGTTATTGGCCAGCGTGATGATGTTGCCAGCGCTGCTCAGGAACGGGTAGTTCCCCGTGTTCGCGGTACCAGGCAGAACAAAGGAACTGTTGACGACGCAACCACCGTAGGACGCGAACAGGTCGGCAAAGTGAGCCTTGCCCTCACCCAACAAGCGTTGATTGTCTTGCAACGCGATGGAACCGATGAGCGGTGCTCCTTCGGTCGTTGATCCGGCCGCGACCAGAATGATGCTCGCACCGGGGACCGAGGCGGGAAGCGTATTGAACGGATGTTCTGCCGAGCCATCTCCACCGGGAGCGGCCGTGTTGTTGATGTGCGATACGAAGTACGGCAGGCCATCGGCGGGATTGACCGCCGCGATGTTGATGTTCTGCGAGTAAGTGTCCGTGGCGACTCGCCAGCTGCGTTGAACGGGCATCAGCATTCGTTCGCGAGTCGTCCACTGTGGGAAGTACCGGGTGGGACGGAAACCCGCAAAACGGAAGTCAACCACGGCATTGACGTTCGTCCCGAAATGTCGGTCGTCGGTGACGTTGACCGAAACCGAGAGGTCATCGCTCACCCACGCTTCGAGTCGCCCTTTCACACCGATCGGCTCTTTGCCGGTCGATTGATAGCCGTACATACCACCATAAGCTCGCAACCACGGGGTTGATGGGAAGACTGGGAAACCAAGCTCGACATCGGCACCGGCCAGCGACTCTTCACGTAGTTGTTGACCAAGGAACGCGATCTGGTTCCCGACATAGAACGGGTCGCCTCCCACACAAATCTCACGAATGAACCGATCCGTCTTGCCGAGACCAAAGTAACCATTGGCCCGGAAGTCCCAGTTGGTTCCCAAGGTCTCGAAGCCGAGCGTCGCCTGTTGATAGCGATTCCCGAGGGCGGACATGTCGGAGTCGAAGTAGCCGTTGATCCCGAAGATTCGGTCGAGGCCATTTGAGTAACGACGCGCCACCAAACCGGAGTTCACGCCGACATCGCTGGTGTCTGACAACAACAGACGCGAGTTGGATGCGATAAAGGCATCCTCGCCCAACCAGAACGGTGTGAAAGCACCGATTTGGGTGTAGCCGTTCCGATAGCCCACGCCCGATCCCGACGAGTGTCGGACATCGAAATAGGTGCCTCGAATCGTTGCGCCGCCGCTAAAGTCTTGCAGGGACGCCGAACCGACATCCTCGTTCGGTTGGACTGCGGTTTGGGCCGCAGCAATTCCTGCCAACGACAACGACAACAGGCACAGCAGACCGACATTCACACGTTGCATGGACGCCTCTCTCCCGCAGAATCCGATTCCGGCTTCCGTCACTCTGCCCAGTCAGACCTCACCAAGCTGTGGCCTCACTGAGCGACCGCCTCCGCAC
>JAYTXB010001064.1:0-2334 GCA_043743205.1 Schlesneria sp. | reverse complement strand
GAGCAGTACATCAGCGATCCCCTGCCCTGCTACCAGTCTGAGAAATGTTTCGGGAGGCGCGGTTGCCGAGAGATCGGGCATTCGTTGCAAGATGATTCCCGCCAGCGGGATCGCGGCACTCGACGCGAGATACGGGAGGAACGATCCGCAATCGAGGACCAGATAAATGCAAAGCCAGAACATCGGACCGGGCAGCGTGCGGAATTTGCCCGTGAAGATCGGCTCACCCGTGTAGAGGGCGTAGCGGCTGATCTCAATGTTGTAGATGACTTGCCCGAGAATGCTGAATGCCGAGAGCCAGAGCAGAGCGGGACCGAACCGCGCTGTGACTTGTGGGCCTGTCAGCCACTCGCCACCACCGATTGCCGCTGCCGCCATGACGACACTGGGGCCGATGATCGCCGTCCAGTTCCGCCACCGAAAAATGGGAGACTCGGGAAGCTCACCGCCATCCCAACGCGGCATCTGTTGACTTCCCGGATGTGGCGGAAAATCGTTCGTTGAGGCCGTGGCCGGTGCAGGCGAGTCATTCATGGTGAGCAATCACAAATGCGGAGAGCGCGTAGTACAAAGGCCAACCTTGAGATAAAGGCCAGCAAACGAGCCGGGGATGGTATCCACCACTCTCCCCCGATGCGAGCAAACACGACGAAGCCTCTGTCGCTTGCCTTAGGACGGGCTCATCATCAACTGGCGGCCTTGGCTTTCATCTGTCAGGGCGGTTCCAATTTTCAAGTAGGGTGAGTCGAGTCTTCGAGGCTCACCAAACGCGGTCTCGACTTACGGTGAGCCTCGAAGACTCGACTCACCCTACAGCTTTTGCTGCTTCAAAAACTGAACCGCAATCAGGAGTGCGATCCCGCCAGTCGTGTTGCACCGGTCTTTACCGAGCGACTGCGCTGAGCAACGCCGTGCGGGCTGCTCGCAGCGATGCGATCTGTCGTGCGGTCACGGGGATCGCAGTGCCAACGGGCGGAACGTGAGGGATGAGTCGCTCGATGAGTTGTCGCTGCAATTCGATGATCCCCGCGCCGGTGGTCGATGAGACCCGAACGACTTGTTGGGATAGCCGCTTCCAATCGGAGTCGGACCAACTCGAGGGAAGGTCTGACTTGTGAGCAACCACGAGAGCGTCGGGCCATTCGGTCAGCAGTTGTTCATCGTCGTCGCACGGTGGCTCGCTGCCGTCGATCAACACGATCTGCAAATCGGCGGCGGCAAGACGTTGGCGTGCAAGAGCGATTCCCGCTGCTTCGAGTTCATCGGTGCTGTCGCGCTGTCCCGCTGTGTCCACCAACTGAACTGGCCAACCTTCAAACGCCGTGTCGGCGGTGACGGCATCACGCGTCGTGCCGGGTTGGTCAAACACGATGGCCCGCTCGTAACCGAGCAGACGATTGACGAGGCTCGACTTCCCCACATTAGGCCGTCCGGTCAGCACGACGTTCCATGGCTGAGTCAGATGCAGACCGAAGTTCGCCCACGACAACAGGCTCTCGATCTGAGTGAGTGAATCGAGCGGCAAGAACGCTTCCCGCAGCAGGCCCAACGATTGCTCCAACAGGATTTCGGCGGTGCGACATGTCGTCGCGCGGGTCAATGCGTCGAGGCATTCTGCATCAAAACAGTCAACTCCATTAACGGCTTGCTGCTGCCAGCTCACCTCGGAGCAGCCACACTGTTGTAAGTCACTCAGAATACGCCGCACGGCTGCGTCGCCGCCGTGACAGTGAATCTCCAATGTTTCGTCGGTAAGCCGACTCACGACAATCTCCTCTGTCGTCCCGCGTCCCCATGCGCCAAACGCGATCCGTCGCCGTTCTTGCTCACTCAATACGCGTCCGTTCGCCGCGCGAAACAGCGGCGAGGCTCGATCAAGTTGGGTGAGGTCTCCCGTCACTCGAATCGTGGCCACCGCACCACGTCCCGCCGGTGTGAGGATTGCGGCGGTGAGTCGGTTCGTCAGCGATTGCGACATTGTGTGTCCAACGGAGCATCGTTTGAGTAAGTGATGACATTTCCGACAAAAGTCACGTGGGGAAGATTTGTAATCTGCCCGTGTCGCGTGTTTCGCTGGGATTCGGGCAGATTACAAATCTGCCACACGTTGAGTTGGGACTTTTTTCGGACGCGTCAGTGAGACCTCACGCGGGAGTTCTGCCGCGAGAGAACTAACTTATACCTCACGCGGCCGAAACTGACGTGACAAGCCGCGCGGGCCATCACGTCCACTACTCAGGGCCAGCGCGCACCCTTGGGGGTTCTTGGCGGTTTGGGGTGAGGTGCGCGCCGAGTTGAAAGTTTGTATATCCGTCTCCGTGTTGTTGTTCAAGC
>JAYTXB010001063.1:0-2355 GCA_043743205.1 Schlesneria sp. | reverse complement strand
GTGCGATTTGGAGAACTTCGCGCCGCCCTCTTGGACTCGGGTCGCCCCGTTCCGCAGCTCGACTTGTTCATCGCCGCGACAGCGCTGGTTCACGACTTGGTTCTCGTCACGCACAACGTGAAAGACTTTGCCCCCATCCCGAGCTTGACCGTGGTCGATTGGCTGGAGCCTTGAGGCAGAGGGCGGAGTGAATCTGTCGTTGGCCAAGCGTCCGTCGAACTCATCTCGTCAGGAGGCGGTCGCAAGGGTACAGTTTCTCCCGATCCGACACTCAACTTTGAGGAGTTCGCCATGTCCACTGCGACCGTTCCAACACCGCTGACCAAGGCCGACATCGCCGAAGCCAAGCGCATCTGGGTGGAGTACCAGCGGAACCACGACCTGACCGGTGTGCGAGGTCAGGCGGCGGGGATCGATCCCAAAACGGGCGAGGTCTGGCTTGGCGAGGACATCGTGGAGATCGTCCTGCTGCGAAAGTCACGCGGCCAAACCAGTCCGCTGTTCTTCGCTCGTATCGGGGCCGAGACCTTCTACACGAAAGGATGGCGTTCGTGATTGAAGGGCACATCAATGAGCATGGTGCGCCGCTCATTCCACTGCGACTCGCCGAACAAGACTGGCTGGCGATGGTCGATACGGGATTCAACGGTGGCTTGGAACTGCCCAAATCGCTTGCGGACGTTCTCGACGCCGAGTCATTTGGGATCGTGGAGTCGCGACTCGCCGCAGGCATCGTAGTGACCGAAGAAGTCTTTCTGGTGGAACTCGAATTCGACGGGCAACGTGAGTTTACGCCGACTACTTTTGCAGCGGTCAATCACGTTCTCATTGGTACGCGGCTGATGCGACGACACCGATTGGAACTCGACTTTCCCGTTCGACTGGAAAGAGCCAACTGAGGCAGTTGAACTTGGTTGACCGCAAAGCACGTCAGAGAACGCAGGGACGCTTATGACCATCTCCACCCATCGCACGCTGCCTCCCGAACTGCGGGAGATTCAGATCAAGACCGAAGAGATCGCGCGCGGCTACGGCCTCGATTTCTTCGAGACCATCTTCGAGATGCTTGATCTCGAAGAGTTGTGCATGTTCGCGGCCTACGGCGGCTTTCCCGTGCGCTATCCGCACTGGCGGTTCGGGGCCGAGTACGACGAGTTGATCAAGACTCACATGTACGGACTGCAGCGCATCTACGAGATGGTCATCAACACCGACCCGTGCTACGCGTACCTGCTCAACACGAACCTGCTCGTTGATCAGAAGCTGGTCATCGCTCACGTCTACGGCCACTGCGACTTCTTCAAGAACAACGCCTGGTTCAGCCAGACGAACCGGAAGATGCTCGACCAGATGGCGAACCACGCCACGCGGATCAACCAGTACGTCGATCGAGTTGGCTACGAGAAGGTCGAGGAGTTCATCGACGCCTGTCTGTCGCTGGAAGACCTGATCGACATGCACTCGATGCACATCAAGCGTGCCCCCGATGTGCAGCCTCTCCCGCATGCGGCCCTGCTGCGCGAGGACGACTTCGAGTACATGCAGACCGGACGCCTGCCATCCAAGGGCTACATGGACTCGTTCATCAACCCGCCTGAAGTTCTCCAACAGGAAGCACGCGACAAGAAACAGAAGGAAGAAGACCGCGAGAAGAAACGCTCTTTCCCCGACGAGCCGCAACGCGACGTGCTGCTCTTCCTGCTGGAACACGCTCCGTTGCGTGACTGGCAGCACGACATCCTGGCCATCATCCGCGATGAGGCTTACTACTTCGCTCCGCAGGGCCAGACGAAGATCATGAACGAGGGTTGGGCCAGCTACTGGCACACGACGATCATGACCAAGCACAGCCTGGTTGACTCCGAAGTGATCGACTACGCCGATCATCACAGCGGCACGGTCGCGATGAGTCCCCAGCGAATCAACCCGTACAAGATCGGCATCGAACTCTACCGAGACATCGAAGAGCGCTGGAACAGGGGCCAGTTCGGACCCGAATGGAACGAATGCGATGATCCCCGCGTGAAGGCCAAGTGGGACAAACAGCTCGGTCTGGGACGGCAGAAGATTTTCGAGGTCCGTCGCATCCACAACGATGTCACGTTCATCGACACGTTCCTCACGCCCGAGTTCTGCGCGAAGCACAAGATGTTCTCATTCGCCTTCAACGAGAGCAGCGACAATTACGAAGTCGCCTCGCGCCAGTTCGAGCAGATCAAGCTGCAACTCCTCAACAGCCTGACCAATCACAGCCGCCCGTTCATCTACGTGCAGGACGCCAACCACCGCAACCGGGGCGAGCTGTACCTGCTCCACAAATACATGGGGATCGAACTGAAGCAGGACTACGCGCAG
>JAYTXB010001062.1:0-6483 GCA_043743205.1 Schlesneria sp. | reverse complement strand
TTCGATCGAATTGGTTCGAGTCACGGAAGAAGTCCCTGGTCCCGGCACGCTGACGCCGGATCAGGTCGTGGGCAACGGCATCCGCACGGCGAACTATCTCTCCGATCAAGATGGCCTCCCAAAACCCGTGGAGTTACAGGGGCTGGAGACCTTCGCGCCGCTAGCCTCGACGACGACAGGTCCGCCCAGTCCGCCGTTGTGGAGTAGTCGGCCCGAAGTGAGATCGCTTACTCAGCCGGGGTCACGTGTTCAACTTGAGCAGCCGACTCAACACAGTGAAGTGCATCTCAGGCGACCGACACTTTTCGCGAATGAGACCGTTCACAGCGCGTCGTCCGGTGACTCGCAACTCGCGCCGCAGCGGGCTGGGCGGGCACCAGCGCCGCTCGTTCAGCCGGTGAGTTCTCGTGCCGCGCCGCCATTGCCACCCAGCCCGTGGCAGTCCGAACTGGATCAACTCACAACCCGGATCGAGCGCGACTTGCAAGGAATGTCGCCGGGACTGACTGTTGCCGCGCAGGCGGAGTACCGCCGCCGTCAGGTCCATCTGCGACTGCTCTACTTGATTGCTCAACGACCCGAGCAAGCGTTGACCGCGATTCCCGGTTTGGAAGCGAACGAGCGGGAGTATTGGCAACAACTCTGTTGGGCCGCGTCGAACTCACTCGACGCTGAACAGTTTCCGCAGCCGCGCGATCGTGCGGCACAGTCGATCGCACCGCTCAGCACAGCCCTCCGACGGCTGCGCGAACAAGCGGACTTGTCGATCAAGAACACTGCCTTCTGTGAACAGATTTCCTATTTCGGCAACTACCAGAAGTTCGCCCGCGACGAATTCACGCCGGGACAAGAAGTGCTGCTGTACGCGGAGATTGAGAACTTCAATACCGATCAAACGCACAACGGCGAACATCGCACGCTACTGAGATCGGTGATTGACATCATCGGTGCGAACGGAGAGACGCGCTGGCACAAGACCTTCCCGGCGACGGAAGACCGCTGCCGCAACCCGCGCCGCGACTACTTCCACAACTACCAGTTTGCAATCCCCGACCGCCTGCCGCTCGGCCCACACACGCTGAGGCTCACGGTCGTCGATGATCTCAGCGGCAAGCAGACGAGTTACTCGCTGCGGTTCTTGGTGAAGTGACCGCACGCGTTCGGCTGTTTCGCCCCTCACTTCTGAGGTGGATGAATCAAACGCGGCGAGTGCTTAGGCGAGCGGCAGGAGTTCGCATACCAACCGTAGACCGGACGCCTACGTCCGGTCGGCTCAGAAAGACCGGACGTAGGCGTCCGGTCTACGGTAAATCCTCACCTGCCGCTCGCCTTACTGACAGCCAACGTGCGTGCCGCCATCTGTCTTAACTGTGCCCCGGCCCTGCCATCCGTGCGATCAAATGCCTTTGGTCCGCACGGATGGCAGGGCCGGAGCACGGATGAAGGAGCAGAGTGCGGGTTGCTCGACACGCGTGGCCATGATGGCGGCGGGGACAAGCGATATCATGCCGCCCGCGTTGCGTCCGCTTCTCCCGCGCAGGGGCCACTTCGATCATGCTCAGTGTGACTCAAGCCTTCGACAAACTGTTGGCGACTGTGAAACCGTTGAACGTCGTTTCACTCCCTCTTTCCGATCTGCTGGGGCTGACGCTGGCCGAGGATGTCTCGGCACCGTGCGATTCGCCGCCGTTCGACAAGTCACTGATGGACGGGTTTGCCGTGCGAGCCGCCGATGTCGCGAGTGGCTTCGCGTCGCTCAAGGTCATTGAGCTCGTGACGGCGGGGCAAGTCCCGTCGAAGTCGGTCGGTCCCGGTGAAGCAACGCAGATCATGACCGGCGCACCGATCCCCGAGGGAGCCGATCTGGTGGTGAGGATCGAAGAGACGCTGCCCGACATCGACAGCGTTCACATCACGACGAAGTCGATCGCACCGGGGACCAACATCATTCGGCGAGGGACTTCGGTGCGCGCAGGCGATGTCGTATTGCAGGCGGGAATGAAGTTGAACGGCTCGCGGATCGGAGCCTTGGCGGAACTCGGCCGCGCCATCGCGCCGGTCTATCGCCGACCGACCGTCGCCATCCTTGCGACGGGTGATGAACTGGTCCCGATTGCCGAGACACCCGGCCCCGGCCAGATCAGGAACTCGAACGAAGCGATGCTCATCGCGCAGATTCAAGCGGCAGGAGCGATCCCGATCCCGCTCGGAATTGCTCGTGACAACCGCGCCGATTTGAAGGCCAAGATTCAAGAAGGCCTGCAATGCGACATGCTCGTGCTGTCCGGTGGCGTCTCGGCCGGAATGCTCGATCTTGTTCCAAGTGAACTCGCCACCGCAGGCGTTCGCGAAGTCTTTCACAAGGTCGAACTCAAGCCGGGTAAGCCGGTCTGGTTCGGCGTGCATGAGACAGACTTTGCACCAACCGAGTCGGCTTTACCTCAGCACGAATTCTCGTTGGACGATTTCAGCAGACAGATGAAATTGTTTCGCAAAATTGGCCTGGTCACGCGCCGCGTGCGGCGTGCTCGTACCTTTGAACAAGACGCCGACTCAAACCTAGGTGAGAACGCTGAAGCTGATATACAACGGGTGGAAGTCATCATTGATTGCCTTTCGCTGTGGGAGAAGAACCACTTAGAACAAATCGACGACTCGCGAAAGCAGCGGATCGTCAGCGACAGCGGCACAACTACAAAAGAAGTCGAACGAGTCCTTCGTAGATTCCGTTCCATAGCAGCGACAATGCAGCAAGCCGCCAGTATCTCGGGACGGAATTGGTTGACTGAGTCTCGGTATTCTTTCCAACTCCACGATCTGATACCCGCAGGCTCGCGACCCAATTGCTACGTCTTCGGTCTCCCTGGCAATCCTGTCAGCAGTTTGGTTTGTTGCGAGTTGTTTGTTCGCACGGCGATCCGGCGGCTCATGGGGGAGCAGACTCCGTTGCCAAGGCCGCTGCCAGCGCGGCTCGAACACGATTACTCGGCGCGGGCAGATCGGCCGACGTATCACCCGGCGAAGTTGATGTGGTCGCCCGAGGGAGCCACCGTGAAGCTCGTCCCGTGGCATGGCTCGTCCGATTTGTGTGGCACCGTCGCGGCGAACGGGATGGCGTTTCTGTCGGGCGAGGCGAAGGAGTACCACGCGGGTGACATGCTGGAAGTGATCCCGTGGTGAGGTGCGTGCAGGCGTGAGGCCAGTCCGTGAGTGATCGTCGTGGCGAAACGCCGTTCCCACGTTTGGGGGCTTGGGATATACCTCGCTCGCGGCCCCCAGCTCGATTCGACTTTGAGACCTGTTGCTGGCCGCTGTCCCGTCGGCGGAGCGACGGGATTACAGTAGGCGACGGGACTACAGTAGTTGTCCCATTGAAATGAACTCTCCACGGAAGGAGACGCGAGTGATGACCGGAGTGACGATGGAGCCTGAACAGATGCCGATCCCACGGCGCACATTGGCCGATGAGACACAGCGCGACGAACTTCAAAACAAGCGGTCTCGGCGCGAGGTCACTCACGATCAGGTGCCCAACGTGAACCGGTCGGTGCGAGACCTGATTGCGTCGGCGCGCAGGACTCACGAAGGACAGCGATTTCAAATCGGAAGCCTCGGCGCGTGGAGCATGTCACTGTTGTCAGCCGCTCTGCTGTGGGCCTGCTTCACTCCCGTGAATGCCAGTCCGTTGGCATGGGTTGCGCTGGTGCCGCTGCTGTTGTTGGTGAGGATCGAGCAACGCACGCGCTGGATGTACGTGGCCGTTTATAGCGGCAGCTTGCTCGGGCAACTGGCGACTCTGCAATGGATGCGACTCGGCGACCCGACGATGTACGTCGCGTGGGCCGCGCTGGCGGGATACGTCGCGCTGTACGCGGTCGCGTTTGTGGCGGTCTCGCGCGTGGCGGTTCATCGGTGGGCGATGCCACTCGCCGTGGCGGGACCAGCCGTTTGGACCGGTCTCGAATTCCTGCGTGCTCACCTGATGACCGGCTTCGCGTGGTACTTCCTCGGTCACTCGCAGTATCGCTGGTTGGAGTTCATTCAAATCAGCGATCTGATCGGCGCGTACGGAGTCAGCTTTGTGATCGCGATGAGTTCCGCAGCACTCGCGCTGCTGGTGCCTCATGCTTGGCTGATCCGTTGTCGGCTGGTTCACTCTTCGACAGGACCAGTCACACCGACAGGACTGACACTCGGGCAGCTCCTTCAAATCACGGCGACCGTCTGTGTGTTCGCCTCAACGTTGGCCTATGGCTACGTGCGACGGAGTCAGGCGGCGTTCACACCCGGCCCGCGTGTGGCCTTGATTCAAGGGAACTTCACGGCATCGCTGCGAGTCCCTGCACCGTCCGAGCAGGATGTGTTTCTGACTCACTTGCGGCTCATGGCTCAGACCGTGAAGGAGCAGCCCGACGTGATCGTCTGGCCCGAAGCGATGTTCCCGTTTCCATTGTTCCAAGCTCCAACCGAGATGACCGATGAGCAGCTTCAAGAGATCGCTCCGTACATCAAGCCTGAAGCCTGGCGCGACGAATGGGTGCGCAAGACGATGGCGACCGAAAGCCTGCGGACCAACGCCGCGCTAATCTTGGGAGTCAACGCGGCGGTGGCCGCACCGGATCGAGTGAAGCAGTTCAACTCGGCGGCCTTCGTGCGGCCCGATGTCGGTCTGGCCGGACGCTACGACAAGCTGCACCGCGTGCCGTTCGGTGAGTACGTCCCCTTGCGGGAATCGTTGCCGTGGCTGATGAATCTCACGCCGTATCGCGACGCCGGTGGCTTGGATAAGGGAGAGCAGGCGGCGGTGTTCGAGTACGGTTCGTGGCGAATGGCTCCCGTGATTTGCTTTGAAGACACCGTGCCGCATCTGGTACGCGGGATCGTCGCGGCGAGCACAGACAACGAGACGGGAAGGGAACTCAGTCTGCTGGTGAACCTCACCAACGACGGCTGGTTCCACGGGTCGAGTGAACTCGATCAACACCTCATCACGTCAGTCTTCCGCGCGGTCGAATGCCGGACTCCATTGGTTCGCGCCGTGAACACAGGGATCAGCGCGATCATCGATGGCGACGGCGCGATCCTCGATCCCGAAGTCTTCATTGATGGCGACGCGCGGAAGAACGCGCCGCTCGCACCGCGCACGTCGGCTCGCGATCCGAAGACGGGCGCGTGGCATCGGCAACTCAACGCCGCACTCGTTCACACGGTGCCGCTCGATCCTCGGCGCAGCTTGTACGTCCGCTTCGGCGATTGGTTTGCGATGGTTTGCTGCGCGGGGGTTGTCTTCGTCGCGCTGAGTGGACTGTTGCCGAAAGCGGGATGGTAGAAAAATTGAGGGTAGAAAAAGGAAGACAGGCGTGGGGGACGGTGTCATGGCGGACTTGATCTGCCTCCAGTTTTTCTACCTTCAATCTTTCTGCCGTAAAAATGCTTGCTGGGGGACTCATTGATGTCGCGCTGTCGTGCCTGCGCGATGACGACGTGGCGCGGCGCGAAGTGCGGATGCCGTTCGTCGGGACCGTGATGGCCAAGCAGAGTCAGAGTTTCGGTGACGTGAGTCCCAAATCCGCGCTGCCTTTGCCCGATGCGGTGAAGGTGAGATAGAGGCTGACGGGCGGTGGGCCACACTTGGTTGGTCAAGCCAAACTGACCCACTTCCACCGATCACTGATCTGATCCGATTGTCCAACGGCGTAGCCTGACCAGAGCGGGGTGGTTCTGGACGGGAGACTTCACCAAGAAGAGTTCGATTTCCGTCGGTCCTGTTGCTCCGACTGACTCGGGGAGCAAGAACGAAAAGCGGGAGCGACTGGTTGCCGAGGCAAACGTACGTGACGCGTCGAAGACAACGCCGTCCAACGCGATCAAGACCTCGTTCGCATCATCGCTGAGCAGGTGCGCGGCCAGTTGCCCCTCCAGCAACCGCGATGTCAAGGTGTTGCCCGTAAACTCGTAAGATTGTGGTCCGTCTCTTTGAGTCAAAAATGCGGGGGATTCACTTGCGGGTGCAGGCTCTTCCAGAATGAAGTCGGTGAGTGATCGACCGATCCACTCCGGCCGACTGCATGCCGCGCGGGGAGGACGATCCAGCGACAGTTCTGGGAAGGCGAGCAAACGTCGTTGCACGGCCTCTGCCAGGTGCAGTAGACGCGGTTCGAGAATGGTCATGCCATTTTCGTAATAGAACGTCTTACGAGAATGTCGCTCGGGCTTTGAGAGTGACAAGCCGTCAATTGGCTCGTTCAGAGTGATCCCCAACTCTTCAGTGATGGTCGGAAACACGTCGATTGTTTCGACGTTACTGTCGTCGATTTGGCCCACTGTTTGTCCGGGCAACTTGATGAAGAGCGGAACGCTCATCAGGTCGGTCACGTTGTCGCCATCGGGCACTCGCCGAGATCGTGATGGTCGGAACGAGACGCCATGATCGGCCATGACGACCAGCAGGCAACGATCGAGCAAGTCGATCTCTTGCAGGCG
>JAYTXB010001061.1:0-2863 GCA_043743205.1 Schlesneria sp. | reverse complement strand
GATAAACGCGCGGTTCAGGTTGACTCGATCCGCCTCGACACTGTCGCGCGTTCCCGTCCGAAACGCCTCGACGTTCAGCACGGGAATGATGATGACGCGACCGGTCACGGCGGTGAGGTCGATCTCACCCAAGAGTTGCTTCAACGCGACCGGCCCCTCGTACTCGTTGCCGTGCGTCGAACCGAACGCGATCAGCCCCTTGCCTCGCTCCGCCTTCGGCCCGACCCACACGGTGAGCGGGATCAACTGCGCCCCCCACATCGTGTCGTGTTCGAGTGCCACCCAATAGTCGCGACGACCGGGCGATTCCAAGTCAAGATCAGCAGGTTTGACGACGAGGCGGGACATGGTTGGTTCCGTGGAATGGTTCAAAATCAGATGGGCTGCGCGGTTCAACGCGGAACGTGCCGAGGCGATTGGTTTTGTTCCCTCCCCTCGGCGGGGAGGGTTAGGGAGGGGGGCGATGCCGCGTGGAGACCTGATCCTCAATTCACCCCCCCCTCCCCGGCCCTCCCCGCCGAGGGGAGGGAGGAAGAGTTGCACAAGCGGGGAATGGATCGCCTGGCCGTTGCTCACTCGAACAAGCTGGCGACTGAGACGCGGAAGCCGGGGAGATCGGGTTCTGCCGTGAGGTCTTCGTCGTCGGTAAAGAACTCTGTTTTGCGGCCCTGACGGTGAACGCGGACGGTGCGGAAATGAGGATCGACAATCCAGACCTGCTTCACTCCCGCTGCGATGTAGAGGTCGATCTTGTCGTTGATCTCTTCCGTCGTATCGCTGGGTGACAAGATTTCGACGGCGAGAATAGGGACACCTTCGATCATCGTCGAATCATCGGTCTGCGCGGCGGCGGTCTCGGCAGAGATGTAAGCCACGTCGATTCCGACCGTCGTATCGGGATCGCGGCTCAGATAGACGCCTGCCTCGCCCGAGTGAATCTCACCGCGCGGTGCTGGCAACGTCAGAACCCAATTCCAAAGCAATCGGACAATCGAGGCTTCACTCTTGGAATGAAAGCGATTTTGGAACGACTTCGGTTTCTCCTTCAAGACGCCTCGGATCAGGTTGCGTTCCATGCCGTCTTCGGGAATCGCGAGCAACTCGGCGTTGGTCATCAATCGAGGGGCGGTGGCGGTACTCACGATGGCGGCTCTCCTTCAGGGCAGGCGAATGAGTCGATACTTCAAGGCATTCTGGTTGTCGCTCCCGGTCGGGTCAACGACGTTGAGTCACGTCACCGAAACACCGTTCGCTTGCCCGCGAAGTGCTTCAACTTGTCGAGGTCGATGTCTACGCCGAGGCCCGGCTTGATCGAGATCATCAGGTTGCCTTCGGCGTCGATGGTGAACGGTTCGGTGGTCAGTTCGTCGATGTAGGCACACGGCGTGAGGTATTCGACGTACCGCGCGCGAGGGATCGCCGCGCTGAATTGCAGGTCGGCGGCGAGGCCCATCGCCGTGTTCCAGCCATGCGGGACGAGCGTGATGTTGTGATCGAAGCAGAGCCACGCGAGGCGTCTCGATTCGGACAGGCCGCCGTTCTTCGTGCAGTCGGGTTGGAGGATGTCCACTGCGCGGCGTTCGATCCACGGCAGGAAACTCTGTCGTCGCGTGAGAACTTCGCACCCGGCAATCGGCACGGGGGAGACGCGCGTCAGTTCGATGTAGCCTTCGATGTCGTCGGGCGGCAGCGGCTCTTCAAACCACGTGATGTTGAAGTCGGCGAGCATCTTCGCCGTCTCTCGCGCCCAGTTCGTGCCGTGAGGCCAGAACTGTTCACTTCCTCCCGCATCGACCATCAGCTCGACTCCATCGCCGACCGTTTCGCGAGCCGTGCGGACGATCAACTCATCGAACGCGCGATCCCGCCGACCGAACGGACGCCAGCCCATCTTGATCGCCTTGAACCCGCGAGCCACCACGCTCTCCAACATCTTCTTCAGCGGCTCGGGTTCGTCGAACAGGATTGAACCATACGGTTTGATGCGATCGCGATAGTTGCCGCCGAGTAGTCTCGACACCGGCTGACAACACGCTTTGCCCATGATGTCCCACAGCGCGATGTCGATCCCGCTGATAGCATGTTCGACCGCACCGCCTCGCCCCTGCCAGAAGCTTGCTTGACGCAGCGTTTCGGAAACGCGCTCGGGTTCGACCGCCGACTGCCCTTTGAGCAGCGGCCACAGCAACGCGACCGATCCCTCAACCAGCGTTCCCGACGTGAAGCAGCCGCCCCACCCGTGGATGCCCGAATCCGTGCGGACCTGCACCAGCGTGTGCAAGTTTTCCACAGGTTCATGCCCCTGCGGCCAGCCTCCATCCACAGTGGCTCCGGTCAGCGGGATGACTTCGACTTCGACGATCTTCATCAGGGACTTTCCAGCAAAGCGACAATTTAACAAACCAGAGTTTTGATGAACGAAGACCTGCGGTTCAAAGCTTGCCCTGAAGGATCACGGCATCGGCGCGACCATGATCGGGGTCTGATTTGCGAAGACGCGAGCCTTCGCGGTGGCAGACTGGTTGAGCAGGTAGCCGAACAATTCATCGGGAGTCAGGTGCAGATCACGGTCGGTGTCGGCGGCTCCTTGCAGACCTTCGGCCAACCACCACGCGAACAGACCGTGCTGCTTCTCGGTCCAGACGCGACTTTGTTCGCCCGTCTCGCACGAGACGAGGACGTGGGTGGACTGAAGCGGCACCTTGAGTTTGTCGAGCAGTTCGTTGCCAGCACGTTGCCGCTTCGCGTCCTTGCCAGACACGGCGGGAGTCACGTCGAGGACGAGCAGCTTGTCCTTCGACGAGCATTCGTTCAGCTTCTCGGCGAGCCAATCGAGAGCGATGCCGGTCGCGGGCATGTTGGC
>JAYTXB010001060.1:0-1261 GCA_043743205.1 Schlesneria sp. | reverse complement strand
GGGAGTCACGTCGAGGACGAGCAGCTTGTCCTTCGACGAGCATTCGTTCAGCTTCTCGGCGAGCCAATCGAGAGCGATGCCGGTCGCGGGCATGTTGGCAAAGTCGAAGTCCTTCGGTGCGAGGTAGACTCGGCCATCGTCGCCCACATAGGCGTGACCGATCACGCAGATCAGCACCTGCGTTTGCGGACGGGCACTGGCCAAGGTCTCACTCAGTTGGCGTTCCCACTCGAGCTTCTTGGCGTCGATGAGTAGTGCGGCTCGCTGCTCCGAAACCGCGTATCGCGAGACCAGCATCCCTTGCACCAGTCTCGCGTCGTTGAGTGCCGTGGTGAGGGGCGAGAGCGTGGCGTCGCTGTAGCCTTGTGTCCCGATGACGACTGTCCAGCGATCAGCTTGAGATGGACGACGCGCGTCGATCGTGACCCCTTTCAAGTTGCCATCGGCTTCTTCAACGTAGGTCGCGCGGACGTTGTCGAACTGCCGCAGATCCAGCAGTTGCACACGCTCCACCGCGAGCGTGATCTCACACGAACGATCGACCGAGAGTTGCTTCCGCTCGCCCGTCGCCAGCACGAGCGTCAACGCGGAACTATCACTGCTCACGGAATGGAGCGTCCCCTCGAACTGCAAGTTGCGAGTCGCAGTGATCTCGACGACATCGGTATCGTGCGTCAGCGAGACGCGATCACCGGGCTTGAGCGACGCGACCGTGACGGGTTGCTCGGCTTGACCGCTCGCGCCCGCTTGTCGTTCGGAACCGTTGAGCTTCACCGCACACTTCTTCGCGACGGGCAATGTCACCGATCCGGCACTCGCCCCCTGACCGATCTGGATCGTGAGCAGCGACGATGCCGCATCGAACTGGCTGACAAACCCGACTGTCGTCGTCGTCCGTCGCGCGAGGAGCGAGTTGAGCACGCGGCCCTTTGCGGCACCCGGTTCGGTCAGATGCGTGATCTCCAGCCGGTCGCCGAGTTGCAAATCACGCAGCTTGATGTCCTGCCCGTTCAGCTTGAGCTTCGCCGTTTCGGGGATGCGTACCGGAAGATCGTCGCGCGTGTTCCCCTCTTCCATCCCCAGCACGATGCGCGAGTCGGTCAGGTTCATCGTCTTGAGCGTGCCGCGCGTCGGAACCGGTCGATCGACAATCACGTTGACCGCCAGATCGGGCTGGTGTTTGTCCACGTCCAACTCGACATGATCGCCGGGGAGCAGCTCTTTCAGTTGGATGTTGTTCTTCGTATTCAGCAGGAAGATG
>JAYTXB010001059.1:0-7987 GCA_043743205.1 Schlesneria sp. | reverse complement strand
TACCGCGCTGTCCACATTGTCGAAGGGTTTAGGAGAGCCTCCTTGGAACTCAACGTGGCCCTTGCGGTCGATGACAAATACGCCGGGCTTGGCTGCTCCAGTGGACTCATCCCAACGTCCCCAACGACGGTGAATCTGGTGTGTCGCTTCGGGGGAGACCGGGTTGAAATCGGAGACGAGTGGAAAGGGGAACTCACCGGCCCGTTCGGGGGTCATTGCCGCGCGGTTCTGTTGTGGCAGTGCGGTCGTAACCGCGACGACCTTCACGTCATTCGCCTTCAACTCGACATAGCGATCGCGCAGACGCAACAGTTCCGTATCCATGTCTGCTCCGACTTCACCATCAAAAAAAAGGACGATCACGCGATGACGGCCGAGAAACGCAGACAACCTCACCATGCGGTTGTCCGCATCAAGTCCCTCGAAAGTGAGATTGGTCGCGGAACGTGAGACCACTGCTGTCGTTTCCAATCGGACTTGAGCCGCGTAGTCCAGCGGCTGGTTCGTTTGGATTCGCCAAGTGCAGAGCGCGGCAAGCAGCAGACCGATCACGACGAGCAATATAGGAAGACGGTTGTTCATGGAGTTGGTTGAGTCTTGAGGAAGTGAGGAGAGTTTTGGAAAGCAGACTCGCGCTGACTTTGGGTGTCTAAATCGGGTGGAGTCGTCGGGGGTATTCGTCGATTGGTGGTCATTTTCCGATCCCCTCTCCCCCGTCCTCGGGGGAGAGGGTTAGGGTGAGGGGGCTGATTGTCCGTGGGACTTGGATTGGGTGAACGCGGTTCAGAGAGATTCGTAAACGCGTACTCTATATTAACCTCGATCAGAATCCCCCCTCACCCTAGCCCTCTCCCCCCTAAAACGGGCGGGAGAGGGGACAAAACAGAGGACCACTCAGGCGTAACGGCTTGGGTCTAATCGCCACATTACCTTGACCGCTTGCTCCGACAAAACAAAGTCAGCACCATTGGCCAGAGAGTACACGACTCATCGGGTGAATTTGAAATGGTCGATGCTGTTGGCTGGTCGAATTCATTGTCTATCACCGTGATCCTGCCGAGGTCTCATGTCTGCTGCTCTTCCCACTTCCGCACCGAAACGAATTCCGTGGCGGACGCGCGCGGACTTGCAGAGCGTGCCGTTGGAGTTCGAGGGGCGACCTGCTTGGGGAATTAAAGACCCGGTGACACTCGGTTACTTCGAGTTGCGTGACGAAGCGTACTTCGTGCTGAATCAGTTGGACGGGCAAACAACGCTCGAAGGAGTCTGCCGCTCGTTTCACGAGCGGTTTCGTCCGCGGTCTTTATCGGTCGATGAATTGCGAGGGTTTCTCGGGCAACTGATTGGACAGGGCTTGATCGTGGCGGAGTCTCCAGGTCATGGGCGAATGCTCGTGGCGAGAGAGGTTTCGATCCGATCGCGTCGTCGGTGGATGCGGCTCGGCAGTTTGCTCGCGATCCGGTTTCGAGGCTTCGACCCGGATCGGTTGCTCGATGCGATGCTGACGTGGCTGGGATGGATGTTCTCACCGTGGGCCATCGCGGCGGGGCTGATGCTGATTCTGTCGGCCATCACGTTGGTGACGGTTCAGTTTGAGGAATTACTCGCGCGGTTGCCCGATGCGCAGGCGCTACTCAGCCTGCCGAATCTCATCTGGCTTAGCCTGCTGCTGGCTGGGGTCAAGGTACTGCACGAGTTCGGGCACGGTCTGACGTGCAAACGATTCGGCGGCGAATGTCATGAATTGGGGTTCATGCTGCTCGTTTTCACGCCGACGCTGTACTGCAATGTGAGCGACATCTGGATGGTGAAGGACAAGTGGCGACGGATCGCCGTCAGCGCGGCAGGAATGTGGGTGGAAGCGTTGATCGCGTCGGCCTGTACGCTGCTGTGGTGGTTCAGTGTGCCGGGACTGTTTCATTCGCTCTGCCTGAATCTGATGTTCTTGTGTGGCGTGAGTACGTTTGTCTTCAACGGCAACCCGCTCCTCCGGTACGACGGCTACTTCGTGTTGGCCGATTGGTTGGAGGTTCCGAACCTACAGCAGCAGTCGGCCGCCGCTGTACGTGGCCGATTGACTCGTTGGTTTTGCGGCTTCGATCCGGAAGCGGTCGATGATTCTTCGCCACGGCGGCGCTGGGGACTGCTGGCTTATGGAGTCACATCGACCGTCTATCGCGTGATGCTGACGTGCTTGATCCTGTGGGGACTGCATCGTTGGTTGGAACCGCTAGGGCTGGGAGTATTCGTGCAAGTGCTGGCGATTCCGACAGTGGGGTTGATGGTGCTGAATCCCGTGGTCTCCGCCGTGAAGTTTGTGAAGGCTCCTGCCAATCGAAGCCGCATTCGTTGGCCGCGGTTTGCGCTGCGAGTCGGTGTGACGCTGGTCGCTCTCGCGCTGTTGCTGAATGTCCCGCTGCCGAGTCGCGTCACAGCGGGAGCATTGATCGACGACGATGATGCTCAGCACGTTTACGTCACGATCGGCGGGACGCTCGTGAGTGGCATCGCACCGGGTCAACACGTGGAAGCGGGGCAAGAGATCGCTCGACTGGACGAGCCGCGTCTGCACATCGCGCTGACTCAACTGCAAGGTGAGTTGGCACAGTTGCGTCTCCGTCTGGAACAACTCGAACGACGGCGCGTCAACGAACAAAACGTTGCGGCAAGCATCCCGACCGTGCGTGAAGCCGTGCGTGATCTGGAGCAGCAACTCGTACAGCGACAGCGCGACGCCGAGCGACTCGTGCTGCGAGCACCGTGCGCCGGAACCGTACTTCGTGCAGTGCGTTCGACCGGCACCACGGCCTCGGGATCGCTGGCCTCTTGGACGGGGTCACCGCTCGATCCCCGCAATCGCGGCACGTACCTGCGTGCGGGAACGACCGTCTGTTCGATCGGTTCGACGAGCAGTCATACGGCGTTGCTGATGGTCAATCAGGACGACATCAACTTGGTGCGTGTCGGTCAGCCGGTACGCCTGCTGTGGAACGAACTGTCGGGCGAACTTCTATCCGGTGAGATCGTCGAGTTGGCAGCTCTCGATTTGGAGACACTGCCGCGCGAGGCGGTCGTGCGACTTCACCTTCCCGCGCGTGCCACCGCCAGTGGAGTCATCCGCCCGGTCGGCACTTGGTATCAGGCCCGCGTGCGACTTGATGCCGATGCGGCCCAGCCGCCGCGTGGTTCAGCGGGCGTGGCGAAGATTCTGGTCGAACCGCAGTCCGTGTTCAGCCGCGCGGTGAGATGGGTCGAGCAAACCTTCGCACTCTGAACTCAAAGGAACTCAATGCTCCCACAGCAGCAGTCGTTGCATTGCGAGGCTGTGAGCTTGCGTTCTGCGACGCAGATTCGACCCGAGCACTTCGTCGTCAAAGGCCTCGTACTGCCAACCACGATGATGATCGAGTGGCATCAGATGCTTGCGATAGGCCGAGGGGCTGCCGGGGCGATCCGTGCCGAGCGTGTAGAACGGCGTACACGGATCATCGACCGCGAGGATGAAGGGCATCAGCGCGAGTGATCCATAGAAGTGAACGCCGGAAACGAGCGGTTGCAGGCACTCGGCAAGATGCGGGCTGGTCTCACATCCGTCGTCGTTCTGGTGATAGAAGCCATAGGTATAACCGAGTCGTTCGACGTTGGGCTGTTCAAACAGCAACGGCAAGTGACGTGTGGCGGGCGCATCCCACTCCGAGTTGCCGAACAGCCACGGTCGGCTGTCCCCGAGGTCGAAATATTGCACCCCTGCTTGTGCCAACCGGGGAGATGCGGCATTGGGAGGCAGTTCGCCCTGAGTCGGCTTGATCGCCGCCTTCAGTCCCGCGAGCGGCCGATCCTGCCAGAGTGCGTCTCGCCGAGCTGCAATGGCCGGAGTCATGGCGGCCTCACTCTCGGGCATTGGCATCGGCGAGGGTGGAACCACGCCATTATCCTGCGTCAGTTCGTCCGCTCGCGCCAGCATTGATCCCGCTAAGACGGCTGTCGCCACCCAGAGCCGCGCCGCCTTGGTCAGCAGGGGAAACGCGAATGTTTGCGAGAGCTTGGCCATAACTTGTCCTTTTTTGTCCGCCGGAATCCGGAATCAGACGGTTCCGCCAGATCATTAGATCGGTTCGTTGCGACCCGCTCGTTCACGAGGACTCGCAGCTTGGGACGAACCGTCATCAACGGCACAGGTTGCCAAAATCCTCGCTCGGGCATGGTCGTCAGGGTTTGCTTTTCCAGCCAAGTTGACGATTTGAGAGCCATCGCTTCGATCGCTCAGGGAATGAGGTCGAACCAGGGAGACGCAGTGGCACACAGGCTGCGGCGTGACGCGAGTGAAGTTCGGTTGCAATCCGACGGGGTGAGTCGGCCAGCGCTAGGAATGTTTCAGCGGGAACGAAGCCGCTGGACTTCTCTTACGTCGCAACTTTAGACTTTCGCCCGCCAGATTTAGAGTTTTGGAAAATCGGTGTCAGCAATTTATGTGAGGTAAGTTGTGAACGCCCGGCGAAACACGCTGCAGCATGCTTCGCTGAGCCGCAGCGGATTACAGCACGAGTGCTTTGCAATTGCTCAGCACGAACAATCACAGACAGGGAACCTCGCACCGACCTCTCGGTTCGAGGTGAGATCAACCCAACGGATGGCATTGGATGAACGCGCGGCGCCCCCTCCCCGGTCGCGCATTCTCAAAAGGTGTTGACATGAACGTTTCTTCTTGGCTCTGGAGCTGGCTCGACGCTCCCCCTCTCGAACCATCGTCGTTGGACGGATTCGATCACGCCGCGAAGCTCTCACTGCGAAAGCTCGAAGACCGACAGGTGCTGTCGGTGACGACAATGTTCACGGGTGGCGTTCTAGACATTCTCCTTGCCGACGATGGCAGCAGCGACGATGTTTCGCTGATCGCAACCAGCGGAGTTGTTCAGTTGAGTGTCGATGGTGGCATGACGTATCAGAACGTCGATGGTGACGACGGAATGATCGGCATCCAGGATCTTTCCGCGAGCGCGGTAACGACCATCCAAGTCCACAGTTCGGACGGAGGCCAAAACTCAATCAACCTGAGCGGCGTGATCGGCGGAGCGGGGAACTTTACGAGCTTGGCGATTGTGTCCATTGACGCCGGCGCTGGCGCGGACACCATCATTGGTTCCGCGTTCGCCGACACAATCTATGGCGGCGATGGCATCGACACATTGAACGGTGGCTTGGGGGCTGACACGCTGAACGGCGGCCTCGGCAACGACATCCTCAACGGAGGTGATGGCGACGACATCTACCAGTTCACCGCGACGTTTGGTGCCGACATGGTGACAGACACTTCGGGCAGCGACACGCTCTATCTTTCGGCGCTCTCGTCGAACATCACGGTCGATCTGTCGATGGGATCGGCCATGTCCGCATCTGGTTCAGTTGCGTTTGACGTTTCGCAAATCGAATTCATCTCGGCCGGTTCGGGAACCGACACGTTCCATGGATTGAATGCGGCCAGCACTTGGACCCGCGACACCGCGAACACCTACGACAGTGGCAGTGTCGGAATCACGTTCTCGGGATTCGAGGCGCTTGTCGGGGGAACCGGCACCGATACGTTGCAAGGGTCTAGCGGAGGCGATGCCTTCTCAATTTCAGGGAGCGGCAGTGGGGCGCTCGCGGGCGTTAGCTTCTCGGGATTTGAAGCACTCGACGGCCGGGCCGGTGACGACACGTTCACGTTTGGGGCGGGCGTGACGACGTTCGGCGGCAGCTTGGATGGTGGCAGCGACGGGACCGATTCGCTGATCGTCACCGACGGCACCAATTCGTTCGTGGTCAACGGCACCAATGCCGGGACGCTCAACACGATGAGCACGTTTGCACGCATCGACACGCTCACGGGTGGAACGGTTGCCGATGTCTTCAACATCGACGCCGACAGCGGTGCGATGACCATCGACGGGGGAGGCGGCAATGACGACATCAACGTCAATGCGGGGATCGCTCTCACATTGACGCAATCCCTGTCGTTCACCGCCGAGACCATCGACGTGTCCGCAGTGACGATCAGTTCCGTCGCTGGCGACCAGACGTACAACGGAACCGTGTCCCTCAGCGGCTCGACTCTCTCCACGTCGGGGATAGGGAAGATCAATTTGGGTGGTGATCTTTCAGTCGTCGGCACCGCAGCCAGTTCGATCAGTGGAAAGCTGGCAATGATTGGAGCCGACCGCACGTTCACGGTCGCCAACGTGACGTCTGACGCGGCTCCCGATCTGATCGTGAGTGCCACGGTGGACGGTTCCTTTGGACTGACTCTGGCCGGGGCCGGACAGAAGTCGTTCAGCGGCGTCATCGGAGCTGGAACCGCACTGACGAGCATCACGCAGAACGACGGTACGGGTGCGGTGCAATTCGACCAGAACGTGACGGTTGCCAGTGGCGGTGCGACGTTCAACGCCGACGTGACGCTCGACGGCCTGACGTTCACGTCCGGAGGGGCCGTGAGCTTCGGCAATGCGGCGACCGACACGCTGACGATCAGCGGTGGACCGACGACCGTCCTGACGACGGCCGGTTCGATTGTGCTCAACAGCACGACCACGGCGACTCAGAACTTGACGTTCAAGGCGGGCACCACGACCGGTGGCATCGACATCAATGCCAAGCTGACCGGTTCGGGAACGATTCTCCTCGACGCAGCTGACGGCATCACGATCGACGCCGCGATCGACCCGACAACGGTCACGCTCGAAGCGGATGACGACATCACGATTAGCGCGGCCGTGGCGGCCACCGACCTGATCACGGTCTCGGCCGGACTGGATGGTACGGGATCAGTCGATCTGGCCTCCGGCGGCAGCCTGACGACGACAGCGGCCGGCAGCGGCGTCACGATCAGCGCCGGAACAACCTCAGGTAACGTGACGCTGACCGGCACGACCAAGGCGGTGGGTCTCGTCACGATCACCGCGACGGGCACCACCGCGGGCGCGATCAACGGAGCAGGATTAGTCACGGCCGCGACGGTCGATCTCAACGCGAGAACCGGCATCGGCGACACGACGGCGCTGAACCTGTCGGGTTCAACGATCACCGCCGACACGACCGGCGGGAACATCCATCTCAACAACGTCATCGCGGCGACGTTCACCACGGTCACGACGGGGACCGGCACGATCACGGTCGATAACACCGGCGCGGCGACATTCACCACGGTCACGACAGATGATGGCCTGATCGATCTGGAAACGATCGGCGGGAATCTGACGGTGGGAACGCAGGTCACGGCTGGCGGCGGCGGAAATGTCTCGTTGACCACAACGACCTCGGGCAACGTGCAGTTGAACAACACGGTCACCGCGACGGGCAATCAGGTGACGATCACCAGTGCTGGCGCGATCACGACGAACGACAATACGGGGACCGACATCTCGGCCGCCGACGTGGTGCTGGGTGCGGGTTTCGGCGGCATCGGTTCGACAACGAACTTCGTGCGGATGAGTGCCGCGACGGTCACTGCGACGACGACGGGCAACGGCAATATCAATCTGGTCGAAGCGGTCAGTGTCATGATTGCGGCTGGCGGGCTGAATGCAGGCAGCGGGACGATCACACTCGGCGGTGGCACGTTCACGCTGGGGGGGGCGGATCGAATCAACGACGCGGCAGATGTGAATATCTCGGGCGGCGCAATACTGGCGCTGGGGATGAACTCAGAAACGATCGACCAACTGATTCTGATCGATGGCAGTGTGACTGGCAGCGGCACGTCAACACTGACCGGCACGAGTACCTTCGATGTCCGGAAAGGCTCGATCAGCGCGATCCTGGCGGGATCGGTCGGGCTGACGAAGACAACCACCGACACAGTGTTGCTTAGCGGTGCGAACACCTACACCGGCACGACGACGGTGAACGATGGCGAGCTGACGCTGAGCGGTGGTTCTGCCATCGCAGACACCGGCGCGGTGATCCTCGCCAACACGAGCGGTGTCGTGCTGACTCTTACCAGTAGCGA
>JAYTXB010001058.1:0-1215 GCA_043743205.1 Schlesneria sp. | reverse complement strand
ACAAACATCGACTCAGAACACGTGCCGCTCACGCCGAAGAGCAGCCAACATCAGCCGATTTTGCCGAGTGAACAGGATCAATCGCGTCGCCCCCCACTCTCTCGTTCCCAAGCTCCGGCTTGGGAACGAGAGCCAACAAGCTCCAGCTTGTCGAGTCATCGGGAAGCTGGAGCTTCAAAGTCAGATGTTCCCAAGCCGGAGCTTGGGAACGAGGGCGACGCTGAAACTTGGGAACGAGGGGACCGCGCAAGACCTCACTACGACAGCAGTGCCTCACCGCGTCGTTCAAACACAAGCGGGTGGTCGGACTGAGGGTCGGCGACGCGCAGCGAAATCTTGCCGTTGAGTACATCGGTCAGGAGGTCGCCGCAAACTTCCGCTCGCCAACCTTGAGTCAGTCGCGGCGGCTCACCCTCGCGTTCTCCGTAAGCATGCCAACGGACGAGATGCCGCAAGTCAGAGGTCTTTCCGACGAGGCTCATCGCCACGTTCAACTCCGCACAACGATTGGCGAGGGCAAGGCCAAGCAACTGGCCGATCACCTGTTCGTCGTGCGTCTTCTCTTCGTCGAGCGACTTGGACAGGACCGGCAACTCCGACTTGGGCAGGCTGATGCCCAAGTCGACACACGCGAGCAACTCGGAAGCCGCCTTCTTGTACTCGGGGCGATTCATGTCGCGCACGGCGAGCAGATCGGCTTCTGAAGTCGGCTTGCGCTTGGCCATTTCAAGGATCAGATCGTCGCGAAGAATCTTGCGCATCGGGCGATCCTTCGCCGCCGCTTCGGCTTCGCGCCACCGATAGACTTCGCGTGCCACGGCCAGTTCTCGTGCCGACAAGCGGTGCAGACCCGTCAGTCGCATCCAGCTTTCTGGCGAACGCTCGGCTGACACTTCATCAATCATCCGCTGCATCTCGGACTCAGCCCACGGTAGCCTGTTGTTCCGATCCAGCCATTGCCGCTGCCGGTCATAAATTTCGAGCACGTGCTGCACGTCATCGACAGCGTATTCGAGTTGTCCGCTGGTAAGCGGTCGTCGTCGCCAATCGGTACGTGTCTCACGCCCGTGTGCTTCGCGTCCGAGGACACGCTTGACGATCGCTTCATAACCGAGTGGGAAGCTGCGCGAACGGAGTCCTTCCGCAACTTGCACGTCCCACAGACGACACGGCGGAGCATCGGCAAATGTCAGACAGAACCGAACCTCTTCGCGT
>JAYTXB010001057.1:0-10913 GCA_043743205.1 Schlesneria sp. | reverse complement strand
ACAGCACCAGCAGCGCCCGCATTCCGTAGTACGAGAACCGCTCCCACATCTCGACACAGAACAGCAGGAACAACCCCAGCGGATGTCCCAGCAACGTGGGTGAAGACTTGGTGCCGACAGACAACGATGGTGAACTGGCGTGAGACATGCGACTCAGACTCCCTTCGAGTAACACGGGGACAGGCGTGCCGATTGGAGCCGATGAGCAGCGGGCTTTCCAGTCCGGCTCACTCGATGATCGGTTCGACGAGCAGGTGCTTGGCAGCAGGGAGACCGAGCGCGACGGGTTGACCGGCGATGAGGGTGGTCACGATGCCCGCTTCCGCCGAGTTCTCACTGACGGTTC
This sequence comes from Schlesneria sp., assembly GCA_043743205.1. Taxonomy (GTDB): domain Bacteria; phylum Planctomycetota; class Planctomycetia; order Planctomycetales; family Planctomycetaceae; genus Schlesneria. Next base: position 10,567 of record JAYTXB010001057.1, on the reverse strand, counting down.
CTTCCGCCTTCAGCATCACACCAGCCTCACTGAGAAATCGCAGGAATTCGGCCCCTTGATCGACGACACGCACAATCCGAATGCGCGTTCCGGCTGCGACCGTCGAGAGCGGGATCGCGCGATCGGTCTGTTCGCGCAGGACTCCATCGGCGGATGGAATCGGGTCTCCATGCGGGTCTGACGTTGGCTGCCCGAGGAACTGGTCGATGCGGTCGATCAGGGCATCGCTCACGGCGTGTTCCATGTTCTCGGCCTCTTCGTGAACTTGGTCCCACGACAGATCGAGTGTCTTCACAAGGAACAGTTCGATGAGCCGATGTCGTCGCACCATCCGCATCGCGACCGCGCGTCCGGCGGGAGTCAGGCAGACTCCTTCGTAAGGCCGGTACTCGGCGTGACCTGCTTCGGCCAGCGTCTTCATCATGCTGGTGACGGTCCCCGGCGCGACCGACAGCGCGGTGGCAAGTTGTCCGGTCGTGACCCAATCGACTCCCGTTCGCTGCGTCGTTTGCAGCGTGGCCTTCAGATAGTTCTCAACGGTGAGCGTGGTCATGGAAGCGAGCGATCTCGAAGCGAGGACGGGCACCCGAAAATAAGGTGTGGCATTCTTACGAAGTCCTCTCAAGGAGCCAACAGCAGGCAGGCAGGAGTCAGGAGTCTAGGAACAGAATGGCGTTCGGATGGTTCCCCCTGCCCTCCTGACCCCTGACCCGTGACTCCTGCCTCTTCCTCCCACCGGGGATTTTCTGGATGGCATGGGCCGTGACTGCCGATGGAATGAGTTGTGTCGGAAAGTCTGCGCGAGCGGATCGGCGGGACTTGCCTCAGGTACAGGTTTCGAGGCGGACCGGTTGTTCGCCAGCAGTACTTGTCAGCCGATATTCAGGCCGGTTCCTGCCTCTCCTGTGTTCTCCACACGCTGCCACGCGAGACCGTTCCATGTTGTGTTCACGCCGCCTCAGCCGATGGCTCACTGCGATTTTTGCGGCAGTAATTGCCGGAGAAGTCTGCGTTCCCGGCGAGGTCTCGGCGCAAGGACCGCGTTCCAATTCCAAGACGATCACGTGGCGTTCGACGGAGACGACCAAAGACAACTGCGTGGCTATCTTGGGTGAGATCGCCACGCCGGGTGCTTATTGCCTCGATCCGCGCGCGCTGACGGTGCAGTCCTTGGTCCGTCGAGCGGGCGGCGTGACGGATGATGCTTCAATGTCGATCCGCCTCATTCGCCATGAGCGCGTCAACCAGACGCTGTTATTGTCACCGCACACCGACACGCCGCTGCTGCCGGGAGATGTCTTGATCGTGGAGTCGAAGCGGGAGTTGCTCGGAACAACGAAGGTGATGAACGTCAGCCAGTCCTCGAACGCGGTTCGACCAGCAGCAATCGGCGCGAATGACCCGCAAGGAATTCTCGTTGCCTACCTGAACGTACTCGACCGGCCCGTCATCGTGAAGTTGCGAACGGAAGAAGCGAAGCTCGATCACGTCATGCGAATGCTCGGCCAACCGATCGAGCTGGCCGCCTCGGTGCGAGTCCTCGGCCCGGAGCGAACGGCCAGCGCAGCGCACACCGCGACGGCCGCACCCAAACTGACCAACGGATCGGTGCTGGTCTTTCCGCGCGGCTCGGTCAATCGCAACAAACTCCCGGCGACTTTACCCAAAGCCTATGACTCCGAGATCGCCGCCGGTGCATTTCCGTCGTTGATCGGTGGTGCACTAGGGCAGTCGGCCGAACTCCGTAGCGTCGGACAACTCGCTCCGTTGATGATCGCACCGGGACACGACGCGATTTCTTCACTGGCTCCATTGAGAGAACTGGCTCCGTTGAGCGAACCGACACCGGCCCTTCAGACTCAAGCACCCGCCAGGAACCTGCCCGCGTTCACGGCCGATCCGCCGCCATCGCAGTTCCAATTTCCCTCGTCGCGAGCCGAGTCACCTGCGCCACGAATTGAAGCACAACCCTCCCAGACACTCGCGCCGCAACAGCCGCTCGTTTCAAGTCGGCCGCGTGTCGCAACGCTCCCCTTCGCAGGATCAGCGCCGATGCGCAGCTCATCCAGTCGCGGGCCAATCGAACTCGACGTGGACGCGCCGCCGCCCAAAGAGGCCGCACCGACACGAACCGGCATGCAGCCGTCCCTCGAACACCCGAACACGGCACCCTCTCTTCCAACCACACCTGCGTTGCCAAATGCACAGGGAGCATTGGAAACGCTGACCGGTTCCAGCAATCAAACTCACCCCACCGGCAGTGACCTTGCGGCGAATGAAGGGGGCGCGTCACCGTTCACCGCAGGACAGATGTTCGGCATTTTGGCTACCGTCTCGGGCTTGATCGGCGCGGCGTTGTTGGCACGCCGACACTTCAACATGCCAGAGGGATCGGTCACGTCGTCCGCTTCTGATCGAGACGCCGCCCACGTGCCGCCGACTCCGATTGAGGTCGCTCTCGCTGCCACCCACGGAACCGTGTCGCTCGCAAAAGCTCGACCGACTGAAACTGAAAGCGTCTCGTTCGCAATACCCAATTCTCTCGTCCAATCGACCGAGTCCACGAGTTCGCAACCCGCGACTGCGCTGTCGTCCAGTTCACCGCCCATGAGCCTGGGAGACCTCGACCAACTCATCAAGAACACGTTGCCACTGCGGGAGGAGGCGTCAGCCTTTCCGTGTGGGATGATTCTGCAAGGTCGCCTCGCACCCAGGCCCGTTTATCGCGTTGATCGAGCGGCTGAGAACGTCCTCGGCGCTGGTCCTCACTTCGTATCGAGCGACAACTCGACGAAAAACTCCTCCGAACGCTTCGACGCGATCGCACAAACGGACACGACCACCGAGCAACTGGAACTCGACACGCATCCCGCTGCCGAGACCCAACTTTCAGGCCCACACTTCGGACGGCGACGCAGCGGCGCGAAGACCGTCAGCGTGGGCGAGTCCGCACATGCTGCGATGCCGGTCGCACCCACATCCGCTCAGCCCACACCGCTGGCTGACGCACTTCGACAGTTGCAGGGAGACCGACCATCGTGAGCATCGGACTGGATTTGGGAACAACGCTGTTTCGATCGATTCGCAGTACGGGAACCGAACTCATCGGTCGTCAATGCGGTGCCGTCTACATCGTGCTGGCCGATACTGTCAGCCATCGTCGCTTGTTGGAACAGTCGGGCGTCCGCTTCGCCACGTGTGGCAATGATTTGGTGTTGTTTGGTCAGCCCGCCGTCGAATGGGCCGACATTCTCAACCTGCCAGTCATCTCTTTGTTGCCAGATGGTCGAGTCCCACAATCCGACCCCGTCGCCCGACAAATTCTCGCGCTGATGGTCGATGCCGTGTTGCCCCCCGCTGAAAACTTTGGCGATGTCTGCTGCCTGACGGTTCCTGGCGGACACGATCTCTCACGCAATGATCTGCCTTATGACGTGCGCTTCTTCCAACAGTTGGTGGCGTTGCGAGGTTACGAACCGAAGCTCATGACAGCCGGGCTGGCCGTCGTGTTGGCCGAGTTGTCGTCCGCGTCCTTCTCTGGGATCGGGATCAGTTTTGGAGCTGGCTCCTGTCAGATTGGTGTCATTCATTGCGGACGCGAACTGGCGAACTTCGGCTTCGACGAATGCCTCGTCGATCAATCGTCGGATCGAATCGACACTAACCCGGTCGTCGAGAGTGCCGAGACCAGTTCCTCTCGAACTGCAGCCCGTGCTGCCCGCGACCACCTGCTAGTCCGAGCTCTGACCGAAACCCTGACGGCGGCGCGCGATGAACTCGAACGACGCGATGTCGCCCGCTGGCTCGCACAGCCGACGCACATCGTCTGCACGGGACGACCGACGGCGGAGACCGGCTTCTTTGAACTCTTGGTTCAGGTCTGGAGCAGTCTGGAGTGGCCGATGAAAGTCGGCACAATCCAGCTCGCCGAGGACGCCATCTACTCGATTGCCCGCGGTTGCCTGATTCAATCGCGCCTCGAAAATCGAACCGCAGTCCACCGCGCAGCCTGAAGCCGGACGCCAAGGACTTCTAGGCGAAGAACTCGGGGCCTCACGGCACCCGGCTCACCTAGATCATCAGATTATTACCGCCAGTTGTTGATGCGCCGGTCCTGATCATCTCCCGACGCCAACTCCGGTGCCGTGAATTGTCGCCCCACAAATCTGGCAGTACGATCGCGCCGCACTTGAGGACGAGAATTGTTGGCAAAGGGAGCGAGTCATGCTGCAGCCGTTTCGCGTGGGTCTCACACGCGACTTTTTGAAGCCCGACGGGACATTGGGATTTGGTGACATCGGGTTGGAAGTCCTCGACGCGAACACGCGGATCGAACGCGAATTCCTGCCGGACTACGGCTCCGAATTGCCACTGGAAGTCGCCAATCAATTCGACGCGCTGCTCGTGCTGGCACCGCGCGTGACGGCGACAACGCTCGATGGCTGTGACCGGCTGTCACTCGTCGCACGGTTTGGTGTCGGCTACGACAACGTCGATGTCCCCGCCTGCACACACAACAACGTGATGTTGACGATCACTCCGGCAGGCGTCCGACGCCCCGTGGCCGTCTCTGCGCTGGCGCTGATGCTTGCCCTGTCGCACAAACTGTTGGCGAAGGACCGCCTGACGCGCGAAGGTCGCTGGCACGAGAAGCTCAACGAAATGGGAGTCGGCCTAACTGGGCGCACATTGGGTCTCATCGGACTCGGCAACATCGGCCGCGAAATTCTGCGCGTCGTCGCTCCTCTGGAGATGCGGCACGTCGCGTTTGACCCGTTCGTCACACCGGCGGCGGCTCAGGCCAGCGGTGTCGAACTGCTGAGCCTCGATGAGTTGCTCGAACAGTCCGACTTCGTCTGTGTTTGCTGTGCGCTGACACCCGAAACACATCATCTCCTGAACGCCGAGCGGCTCGGTCGCATGCAGCCGTCGTCGTTTCTGATCAATGTCGCACGCGGTCCGATCGTCGATCAACTGGCGCTGACAAATGCGCTGCGCGAACGACAGATCGCGGGCGCGGCACTCGATGTCTTCGAGCAAGAGCCGATCGCCACGGATGACCCGCTGCTCGGTCTCGACAACGTCATCCTCTCGCCACACGCGATCTGCTGGACCGATGAACTGTTTCGAGGGATCGGACAAGCGGCCTGTCGCGGCATCCTTGATGTCGCCTCGGGATGCCAGCCTCACGATGTCGTCAACCGCGAAGTCCTCTCGAAACCGAGCCTGCTCAACAAGCTGGCCGTTCAGCGCGACAGGAATCTCACGTAACCCGCAGCGTGAGCAGGGCTGTCCGGCTGGATGCCATTCCTCACTCACGCTGCGATGTCAAAGCTGCGCACAAATCAACCAGAAATCTGGAACGACGAGGTGGTTGGTTGTTCCTCAAAACTTCTCTAGTACCCAACAACTTCTGAAAGACCTACATGCGACCCAATCACGTCAAACAAAAAATCCAAGCGGGTGGCGTCTCGATCGGCACGTTTCTGTTCGAGTTCAACACAACCGGCATCGGTCGCATCGCGGCGAACGCGGGTGCCGAGTTCGGGATGTTCGACATGGAACACACCGGCTGGAGCATCGAGACGATTCGGATGTTGATCGCGACGACGCGCTGCACCGAGATGATCCCGATGGTCCGTATCCCCGCCACCGAATACCACTTCATCGCGCGCGTGCTCGATGTGGGAGCGATGGGGATCATGGTGCCGATGGTCGAGAGTGCCGCGCAAGCGCAGACGCTCGTCGCCTCCGCCAAGTACCCGCCCGTCGGTCGTCGAGGCGCGGCGTTCAGTGTCGCGCACGATGACTATGCCGGAGGCGACATCGCGGAAAAGATTCGCACCGCCAACAGCGAGACACTCCTGATCGCGCAGATCGAAACGGCCACGGGGCTGAACAACGTCGAAGAGATCGCGGCAGTCGACGGAGTCGATGTCCTCTGGATCGGTCAGTTCGATCTCTGCAACTCGCTGGGCATCCCCGTGCAGTTCGATCATCCCCAATTTCAAGCCGCCGTAACGCGCGTGTTGGATGCCTGTCGTCGATACGGAAAGGTACCCGCCTTCATGGTGGGTGACGTGGCGAGTGGCAAGCAGTTGCTCGACCAAGGCTTTCAGCTGCTCGCCTACAGCGGCGACCTCTGGATTTATCAAGCCGCCCTGCGTGAAGGTGTCTCGTCACTCCAACAGCATCGTGCGACAAAGTAGCCTCGCAAACTGACAGATTGGAACGCCGACCTCTTGTTCACTCGGAGCATGACCCACGATGACGCAACGATTGCGAGTGACCGCTGTGTCCGAGGTGCCGGTCGGCGAGGGCCGCGAGTTCGTCGTCGGGGGCCGCATTGTCGCGCTGTTTCATGTCGAAGACCGATTCCTCGCGATCGACGGCATCTGCCCTCACGTCGGTGGTCCGTTGGCTCAAGGAAAGTTAAACGGCTGCATCGTGACTTGTCCTTGGCATGGCTGGCAATTCGACGTGACCACCGGTCGCCAGTGCATCAACTCACGCCTAGAACACCCATCGTTTCCCGTGACCGTGGTGGGTGAAGACGTGTTCGTCGATCTGCCATGAGACTCCCGGCCCTACCGGAATTGCAGGGGTGAGTTTCCCAGCGTGTGGGAAGTAGTCGTGATCCGAACATTCGGCTTTGTTGCGTCATCTTGGCCTGACGTTGACCGTACGGCGACCGACGATGACATCCGTAGGTCTGATCTCCCGAGAATAAAACTCATCAGGCTCGGCCGGATCGCGCTCCATGGCCCAGATTTGCAACTCATATTCGCCAGGACGAATTGGGGCATGTAATTGTCCACTGACCGTAAAGGCGGTGGCATCACGCGGTTTTAGAGACAACGACGCTTGATTCATTTCGTTGTCTAACTTCGTCCCCCCACTTCGCCACAATCGAATTCGCATATAGAGTATCGGAAGTTTCGACTCTGTGAAACAGACGGCCCGCCGTTCGCGGGACATGCCCGCGCACAACGAGTTGCACCATCGCTGAGGGTCGCCCAATATTTCGCCCGTGATTGGTGTGCGCTCATTGGCAGTGAATTCCATGTGTACAGAGTTATTTAAGAGACTGACCCCCTTGCAACTCAATGAAACGACCTTCACGGAATCAGAAACCGTGGCAGGCTTTGTCGGAAGGCGCGCCCAAGCATGTTTCTGGTAGTATCGAATGCCATACAAGCAGCCATACCAACTCGCCACGATGCAGGCGATCACAACCACGCTGATCGCAATCCATTTCCGTGTCACGTCAAAACTCTCCGGTACTGTCGTTCCCGTTCCGTGTACCTAGCGCTCGCCACACTCGCCCGTCGATGTGGTTGGAAATGAAGCGTGCGTGACCATCACAAAACACGACGTTCACGCCCCCCCAATGGTGGCTCTTCGCCGGTAAGGCGGCATCGCGGGCATGGCTGGCGGACCAATAACACGACATGGAATTCGGCGGCATCACGTGCGAATATGCGGTAACAATACTCGATATACGTCTCCCCACATTCACTTTCATCGGTATTGGCGATGTTCGCTCGGTCGCATTGTGACAGTCCGCGAGGAATTGGTCTTCCTGGCCGTTGACGTACGTCGATTTCAGGTTCCAGACGCAAAGTTCCGGGTGAGTTTCGCAGTTCGCCGTCACACCCGGTGTGCTTTCAAAAATTCGTTCCGAAAACAACGCGGTGTGTGATGTTCCATCTGAAATGTCGGCAATTCGACTGGCCGAGTTTCCGGGAAACCAATTGGGGTGAATGCCGTTGTAGCAATTGAAGCACGACCCACCATTGAACAGATAATTTGTGACTGCTCCCCAACCCAGCTCATCGCTCCGAGGCGTATCATCCGGACAGAGCAAGACGGAAAGTTTCACGTCGCGATGGACAACTGCATTGGGATCCTGATAGCCCAAGTCTGGTAGCGATTGTAACATCGACAGCGTCTCGTATCCGTAAAGAAATCCATGCGTCGAGGCAAAGCTGTGCGATGCAATACCAAGTTGCTTTAAATTTGATAGGCATTGCATTCGCCGACTCGCGGCGCGACTCTGCTGCACGGCGGGAAGTGTCATGGCCGCGATCAGGCCAATCACGCCAATACAGACCAGAACTTCCGTGAGCGTAAAGCCTCGAACACCAAACTCCGCCCGCCCGCCTTTCAGCTGCGCTCGGCCCTTATATAGCTCCAGCCTGTTCATGACCGCCCAATCATTTTAAAGACCTACTAGCGTCTATGGATTGATTCTTCCCAAGTCGATTGTCACTTGGCCTTCGTAAACTTGCTGCTGTTGACCGCGATTACGATCTGACGCATCCAAAAGTGTCATTCTGTACTCTGTTCCTATTATAAAATCATAAGTAAACGAGATTTGATATTCATTCGCAGTTTCTCCGAAACCGTTAGCAACCGTGAGGTCTGCGTAATCTTCATTTCCCCAGACTTCAAACTGCCCGATCACCCACGTCTCTATCCTCACACGCACGGGCTTTTCCGTAGCCGCCATCTCTTCTCCACCACCGGTTGTACAACTAATCGTGGTGGTCACCACTGCCCCAGGTGCGGCAGTTCCAGCTTGGCCACAACCACACAGCAAAAAAATGAGCGTCCAAGCGGATAAAGAGCGGCGACGGCAATTGCGATGTTCCATAACGATTTTGACTCCCACATGGCGGCGAATGACACGCTGGAAGACTTAGGGCGTTGTCTGTCCCGAGGCGATCTCGCGGACAAACGAAGCTCGACATCTTCCCGACGCCGAACGATCAGCGCCTTCATATGGGTGACGTAAGTACAGAGAGAGAGAGAGAGTTCTGTCAAGAATGATGCAAAAACAGTCGTTGTCGATTGTGTCGAGGCGGTGCGACAGGTCGTTTCTTTATCATCAAACTGGTGCGTTCCGAAGACTCCACGCACCCGATAAGACTCGGGGGGGGCCGCTCAAAGAATGCAACAAGGACGGGCCTCTTGGCCCGTCCTTGGTATTGGCGTCGTCATGTTCTATCCCTTGGTTGTCGTCCCGCTCCGCGAGACGTGCGCTTCACTCTTGTGAAGTCTTTTGTTCGTTCATGCTCTCACCGCCACACGGCGGCGCTCGATCTCCCTCCTGTGAGTCGAGTCCTCAAGTCGTGATCCGGAACACGTGGGGAGCGGCTCCCGTGCGCGTGAACCGGCGGGCCATCTCCATCAGTTTCGGATCGGTCGTCAGCCGCAGAGCCTTCGCGATCGCCGCGTCATCCGCAGCATCGTTGCCGACTGTCGCCAACACCTTCACGTCGGGAGTCACTCCCGATCCCGACATCTCGCGACCATCGGGGCTGTAGAACTTGGCCGTCGTCAGTCGCAATCCGGCGGGAGCCGACTGCAACGGGAAGAGCGTCTGCACTGTTCCCTTGCCGTAAGACCGTTCACCCACCACCACGCCGCGCCCGTTCTCTTGAATCGCTGCTGCCAGAATCTCACTGGCGCTCGCACTGTTGCGGTCGATCAGCAAGACGAGTGGCATCTTCCAGGTCTGAGCGTACTGAGCTTCCTCCTTCGTATTGTCCGCAGCGGTACGACCTTTCGTTGAGACGATCGTGCCCGCTGGCAGGAACCGATCCGAGATCGCGATCGCCGCCGTGAGCAGTCCGCCGGGGTTGCCTCGCAAGTCGAGGATCAACGATTCCATCCCTTGCTTGTGGAGCGACATCAACGCGGCATCGAGGTCTCGCACCGACGAGTCTCCAAACTGTTCCAGCTTGATGTAGCCCACCTTGCGGCTGTCGTCTTCCATGCGAGCGACGACATTTTGAATCGCGATCTTGCGACGGACGAGCGTTACGTCGCCGCGTCGTCCGTCACGCATCAGGTTCAAGCGGAGCGGCGTTCCCGGTTCGCCGAGGATGTACTCCACCGCCTGATTCATTTCGAGTCCCTCGAACTTGTGACCATCGACGGCGGTCAACACGTCGCCGCGCTTCATCGCCACTTCCGCAGCCGGTCCACCCGGCAAGACCTTCATCACCTTCAAGCCTTGTGCGTGCTGTTCGACCTCAACGCCAATCCCGACCACGCTGTCCTTCATACCGACGTTCGGCCCACCCGCTTTTTCGGGAGGGATCAGCATCGAGAACTGATCGAGCGTGTCGAGTTCCGCATGAACGAACTCCAACCCGACTGTGCCCGGTTGGACTCGCACCGTCTCATCGAACAGTTGCTGCACACGGTTCAACACGGCGACGGCATCATTGAGATCATTCACGGCCACTCGCTGCCGCCACTGTAACAACGTCTCCTGCAACTGACCGATTGCCCGCTCATCAGCCTGCAACCGAGTCGCCTGTTGGAATGAAGAGGTCCCCAACGCGAGCGACAAGTGCGTTAAGGCATTGTCGATTCGCACGGCATACGTCGTCGGTTGAATGTGTCGGGCGTCGATCATCTGTGCGACTTCAATGAACAGAGCCTGCGCCGATTGAGCGGTCAAATTATTGAGCAACCGCGTGGTGCGCGGATCGGTGTAACGTCGTTCAATCTTCTCGCGAGCGGTCGGGACCGGCGCGGGCTTGCGATCCGGTTC
>JAYTXB010001056.1:0-7572 GCA_043743205.1 Schlesneria sp. | reverse complement strand
AGTCGTTGCCGCAAGGGTGGGCCTCGAAGACTCGACCGCACCCTACTTTGAAACGGGGAAGAGCCGTGCGAACGACCGCAATCAATGCTGACAGCCGTCACTGCGGCGAGTAGCATCTGCCCGCCTGCCTTGATCCCGCCTCATTCCTCGCCCGAGCCACGCCATGCTGACTCTTCCCGGCCCTGCCATTCGTTGCTGCGACGGACGGTCTCGACGCAACTTTCTGCAAATCGGATCGCTGGCTGTCGGCGGGCTATCGCTGGCGAACGTGCTGAAGGCCGAACAGGCTGCGGGACGAAGCGACTCACGGGCGAAGTCGGTCATCATGGTCTATCTGACCGGTGGACTGGCTCATCAAGACACGTTCGATCTCAAGCTGGACGCCCCTGCCGAAATTCGCGGCGAGTTCCAAGCGATTGAGACAAGCGTACCCGGTTGCCACATTGGCGAACTGTTACCGCTGACTGCTCAATGTGCACATCGGTGGTCGGTCGTTCGGTCACTGGTCGGACTGCGCGATGAACACAGCAGTTTTCAAAACGTGACCGGCTATTCGATGGACGAGAGCCAGCGCGAAGGGAAGCCCAACTTTGGCTCTGTCGTATCACACAAGCTGGGGCAGTCAGACGCTTCCGTCCCCGCATTCGTCGATCTCTTTCCGACGATGCAGCACCGGCCGTACAACAGTCCGAAGTCGGGCGTACTGGGACCAGCGCATCGCGCGGTGCAGGCGGATGGCGAAGACCTCGCGAGCATGAAGCTGCGATTCGTCGAACCACGGCAATTCGATCACCGCCGGCAACTGCTCGACGCGATGGACCGCTTTCGCCGTGAGGCCGATGCCAGTCCGGTTCGCAACATGGACTCCAGCTATGAAAAGGCATTCGATGTCCTCACGTCGAGTCGTCTCGTGAACGCCCTCGATGTGATGCAGGAAGACCCTCGGCTGCGGGAGCGGTACGGTGTCGGTTCCTCGAAACATCTCGGTGACGGAGCGCCGATGTGGAACGACCAGTTGCTGGCCGCGCGGCGACTCGTGGAAGCGGGCGTCCGTTGCGTGACTGTGGCCTACGGCTTTTGGGACACACATGGCAACAATTTTAAGTACCTGCGAGATCATCTCCCCTTGTTCGACAAGGGGGTCTCGGCACTCGTGAACGACATCTATGACCGAGGCTTGGATCGCGATGTCACGGTTTGCGTCTGGGGCGAATTCGGCAGGACGCCGAAGATCAACAAGGACGCCGGTCGCGACCACTGGCCACGCGTCGGTCATGCCTTGCTCAGCGGCGGCGGCTTGAAAGTCGGGCAGGTTCTCGGCGCGACAGACAAGCTCGGGAGTGACGTGTTGGACCGACCGATTCATTATCAACAAGTTCTAGCCACGCTCTATCACTCGCTCGGGTTGGGCGAAGAGCCGTCGATCAATGACGTGAGCGGCCGCCGCCTCCCGATCCTCAACCCCGGCATTCGCCCCATCGGTGAGCTGCTCGCGTGATGCTGGCCGCGCTCAGGGTTCTCGATAGAGACTGGCCGAGTGAGCAACGCCGACTCGGACATCTGAGTCACCCTTCCGTCGGTTCGTCGTTAGGCGATCCGCAGGACTACTTGGGGTAAATCAAGTGCTGCCGGTCGCCTTACCAAGCCGCTTCGGCGTTTCCCTTGGCATCGACAATCCATGGTGTCCAGCAGAGGGCCAGCTTGACGATTGTGATGTCGGTCTTTTTCGGCGCGATGCTCACGTCATCTAGCACGAGGCTGTCGGGAGCGGCTCCTTCCACGAGCGCATTAGCTTCGGCCTCGAACTGGGCGCTGAGGTCATCCAGTCGCTGCTGGATCGCGCCGACTGTCTCTTCGGCTTGAGCGACCTCTTGTTTTGCGCCGGACATCTTTCCGGCCGCGCGCATCGTCGTGGCCATTTTGCCGATATTCGTCGCGCTGGCCAGCTTTCGCCCGAAGACCGCGGCGAGGATCGAAGTCCCCAGCGTGATGGCGGCCGACGTGGTCGCTTGGCTGGCTTGAGTCTTCTCTTTCGCGACGCGCTGGTACGCCTTGCGAAGTTGTTCTTGGAGCGTCGCCAACTTCGGGCCGTACTTGGCACGCAGCTTCTCGACTTGCAGATCGCGACTCTCCTTCACTCCTTGAGTGATCCGAACGCGGAAGTCTCCCTCGGACTCACCGGGGTTCGAGACCTCTTTCAACTCAGCACACTTCCACAGGCGCAGCTTCTGCGTCCGATAGAGATGATCCTTCAAGGCCGACTGCAGTTCGGTGAAGGTCTTCGCACGATTCAACTCAGCCGGAAGCGAGCCGAAGCCACCGTCGTCATCGGCGTGATCGTCTTGCTCAAGCTCTTGATCGACGGTGATCTTCGCGTCATCCCAAATCGTCGCGGAGATCGCATCGACAGCGGGGAGGAAGATGGAGAAGTCGGTGAGTTGATCGATCCCCGCGCTGGCTTGCGCGAACCGGAGTCGCGCCGTGGCGAGCAAGCCCGGTCGATAGAGCAGCTTCGATTTGCCGAGGACCGACGACTGCTTCACCAGGAACGTTTCATTGACGCCGGGCGGCAGCATCGGGTGCGTGCCAGCGTCGGCATCACCGAGCGACGCGGTGGCCGGGCCTTCCGAGGGAGGAAGCGCGGCCTTCTTGTCGGCCATCAACATGGAAATTTGATCGCGGCTGATCGGCCCACGCAGGTACGACAACGCCCAGCGCGTCTGGAACACGACCGGCTGATCGTCATGGACGTTGTTCATCAGGAAAACGCGGTTGCCAAGTCCCGCGAGAATTCGCTCCATCTTGCCGCGATCGAATGAAGTCCCGGCTGCTGTTGAAGCTCCTTCTAAACCTTCGAGAACGCGTGCCTTATCCCGTTCGGTTTGCAGGCGACCGAGGAACCACGTCCCCGCGTTGGAGAGGCCTTTGTAATCGAGATCGACGGGGTTCTGCGTGGCGAGGACCACACCGAGTCCGAACGCGCGGGCTTGCTTGAGTAACGTCAACATCGGAGTTTTCGACGGAGGGTTCGCGACCGGCGGGAAGTAGCCGAAGACCTCGTCCATGTAGAGGATTGCCCGCAGGCTCGACGTGCCGCTCTGATTGCGCATCCAGGCAACCATCTCGTTCAGCAGGATCGTCACGAAGAACATCCGTTCGCTGTCAGTCAGATGCGCGATCGAGATGATCGTCAGTCGCGGCTTCCCTTCGGCCGTGTAGAGCAGCCGATTGATGTCGAGTGATTCTCCTTCCATCCAGGCGGCGAAGCCGGGCGACGCGATCAGATTATTGAGGCTCATCGCAAATGCGAACCGCTCTTTCGACGGATAGAAGCTCTCGACATCCATGAAGCCAACTTTGTCGAAGCTCGGCTTCTGAATGAGCCGGATCAACGTGCCGAGATCGACATCTTTCCCGTCGCGCCACGAGCGATCGAGGATCGTGGCGAGCAGAATGTGTTCCTTGCTTTGCAACGGATCGGCATCAATTCCGAGGAGTGCGAGCAACCCAGACGACGCGGCCGAGACTCGTTCGCGCATCGCTTCGTTGTTGCGCAGAGTCGCCTCGCCGGGGACGTTGAACGACTTGAGAACCGTTAGCGGCAGACCGGCATTGCTCGCCGGGGTGTAGATCGAAATATCGACGGCATCGCGGTACTTGGCAATTCGCTCGGGCGGCTGATCCCACGCGGCGAGACCCTCTTTCCAGACCTTCGCCATCTTGGCGGAGTACTCGTCGGGAGTGAGTCCCGCGCGCGTTGCGTCGGCGGGATCGACCCACGGCCGGAAGTCGGCGGGCTTGAGGTTCGGGAATGCGAGCAGCAAGTTGCCGAGATCGCCTTTGGGGTCGATACAGATCGCGGGGATGCCGTCAATCGCGGCCTCTTCCAGCAGCGAGAGGCACAACCCCGTCTTGCCGCTCCCGGTCATCCCGACACAAACTGCGTGCGTCGTCAAATCTTTGGCGTCGTAGAGGACCGCCTCATCTTCGATCTTGCGGGTGTCCTGATCGAACCGCTTGCCAAGATAGAACACGCCGAGCTTTTCATAGTCTTGCATCGTGAACTCGCTGAGGGTTGAGTGGGAACGGTTGAGAGTTGAGGGGCAGAGGTACAGGTCAAATCGCGTTGAGTACGTCGTCGCGGCAATGTTCGGGGAAGACGGCGATCAGTTCGTGTTCTTCATTTGGTTGCAACGATTCGCACTCATCACTCTGGCTCCAGAAAGAGACCGCGTGCCTCAGGATGCTGAGATAGGTCTCGCGGTTTTCCCAATCGGGTTGAAACGGCAGGCCCTCGTGGATGACGACGACACGGCGCGAGTCAATGAGCCAACCGAGACTACACAGGGACTCTTCGAGCGCATCCCAGTTCCAACCGAAGTAGCCGGGGAAGTCCAGCCCGCGAACGAGGACCGTTAACAAGTCGCGCTTGCGCAACAAGCCTGCCGGAATGCGAACGACGCGCGCGTTGGAGACATCGAAGTCGGCGACGTTCGCGACAAAATGAAAGCCATTCGGAACTGCTGAGGTCATGCTGGAATTTTTCTCTCATATCGGATTCGACCGCGACTCACCGTCCTCTGCGACTCACTTGATCTTTTTAAACGTCTCGTAGTGATCGGGCGTGTACCAGATGTCGCCGCTCTTGCCGAAGATGACTCGTTGCGGGCCGGGGCCGTTGATGCCTTTCGTCGGATGAACGTATTCGGTGTAGTAGCCCTGCGGTTTTTGTGGCAGTCGGCGCTCTCGATTGCCGAACGTGGTGCCGTCGTTACGGTGCGTGTTCCGGTCGCCGCGCGCGATCCGGTCGAGCGTCGGTTGGAGGTCGATCGTCCCTTGGAAGACGACTTTGCCGAAGTCGCGAATCGTCTGGTTTTCCAGCTGCGCTGTGGCCGTTGTTGAAGGCTTCTTTTCGGCGTGGTCATTTTTGGCGTTGCTGGCTGGAGAAGAGTCGCGGCGCGGATCGTTCGAGGGCGGCTTGGGTGACTTCGAGGTCATCTTCGGATCGGGCGACGTGCGATCCATTGAAGGGCGGTCGTTCGTCGCGGCGGGACGAGTGGCTGTCGCGGTTCCCGGCCCGGCGCGAGTTGGTGCGGGCGTTCGATCCGTCCCGGTGAGCGGCTTCTCGGAGACCGCCGTTTTGCTCGGAGAATTCGCAGCGGTACGAGGGGGTTCGTCGCGCGCGACGTTGGTCCCGGATTCCGGCGTCACGTCTGCCACGACCGGCTCGTCGCGGCCGGCATTAGCAGCACCGACTTCGCGCGACGATGGCATCGCGGACTCAACGAACGGCTGCTTTCGCCTCGCCCGCTGCCCTACGGCTTGCTGACCGGCAGCTTCCTCGGCAATGGCTCGCTCACGCTCGGCCACACGCTGTTGTTGCTGGTTCCGGTACCAGGCGAATCCTAGAAAGCCGACAACCAACAAAATGACAAGCCACGGCGGCAGCTTCGGAGTGATGGTGACCGGAGTGGAATTGGGAGGAGTGGCATCGCGGGACATGGCGAACTCACGAAAGTGGGTGATGAGTTGAGAGTCGATGCCGAACGGCCGCCGTTGCTGTTCCGCATGATGCCGAACGGAAGCCAACCGCGCGAGAGATTGTAGTTGGGACCAATCAATGACGCGATGTCACTCAATGTTGAAGAATGGGCCGTGTTCAAAGGAGGAAGGTCTCTCAAGTTACGGCCGTCAGGCTTCTTGGCAGCACGTGTTTAGGCGAAGACCTCCGGCAGGATTTGCATGACAGCTTCGGTGGTCTGCGTTGCCTCTGGCGCGTATGGACTCGTGGCAAGTCGGGCGAACTGATTCTTCCGCTTCCTCGCGATAATCGTCCAACTCTTCCAGACCGGTGCAACCGGCTCCAGCCGTTGGCCCGCTCGATCCGATCCGATGGAGTGGACTGATGAAAGTGCCGTTGGCCTTTCCAGGAAAAGATGGTTTAGCAAGCGGTGTCGAGAGGTGAGCGCATGGCAGGATCACAACGGAATCAGCGACGACTCGTTGATCTGCCTCGCAACTGGCGGCTGATTTCAACGGCGGGTTTGGCGGCGTTCGGGTTGGCCTGTAGCTTCGGACCTCCGGCACTCGGAGATTGGTGGAGTTCTTCTAAACTGAAGCCAGCGGTTCGAGAAGCTGCGCCGAAATCGCCTCGTTCATCCGCTTCCGACACGAAGACCGCCGCCGCGCATGCTCGTGACGCGAAGCCGCCACTCTTCTCCGACAACGGCTTCTCGATGACGATCCGCCGTTTGCAATCCGATGCCAATTTGCACGCCGAAAAAGGGGAGCTCGATAAGGCCGTTCAACTGGCCGAGCGCGCCGCCAAGATTTCGGAAGCCTCCTCGCAAATGAACGGCTCGACACCCGGTTGCTCGCCCGAGCAGACGGCTCAGTTTGCGAGCGATCTGCGGTCACGGCGTGATGCGATTGCGAAACGTGACGGTCGGGCGGTGGCCTCACCGCAAATGGCTGCACAGGAACCGCAGCACAGCGTCAAACCCGCACCTCTCAATCACAATTTGACAGCGGAACGTGCGACCCTGTCCGCCGAAAACACGATCGCAGGCAGAAGCAACTCCCCAACGCCACAGACCCGCACCGAGATTATCAACGAGCAGGAGTTGGCTTGGGCTGAGGACTTGCCACCGACTCCTGCTCCGGAAGCGGAGCCACTTCAACGACCGAGCAGGTACGGGCGCAGCGTCCTCAATCGAGCCTCTGCGGCGTCCGACGAACCGGAAGCCGAAGCGCGCAGGATGCCCGATGGGAGACTGATCGCGTCGGAATCGAGGGCCGTGATTGAGGAGTTGCTCGAACTCGACAACGACCTCGAACAGCCGGTCGATTTGCCACCCGAGTCGCTGGCCGTAGATCGTGCGCTCGAAGCGTTTTCGCTCCGTCGTGTCGTTCTTCCGATGGTGACTGCACCATCGGAAGAACGGTCGCGAGAACCGCATCGAGAACAGATTCAACACGTCGCGGCCGATGACCTCGCGGCGGAGTCGAGCCGACCATCGCCCCGGTTCAATCGCAAACAGGAATGGGAGGACGAAGATCTCAACGACGATCCTGCCCAGCACAAGCCAACTTCGACCGAAGCAACTCAACGGCAGCTTCAGGGCACCGTGGGAGAGTCGCGCAACGCCACGAACGAAAAGTCGGTTGAGCCGTTCTCCGAAGAGACCTTTCCCGTCCAGAAGGTCGTGCAACTGCGTCGTCGTTTGGAATCCGCAGCCAAACTGAACCCCGGCGGTGCCTACACTGTCTCCAGCCAATCCCGCGCTGAATCGAATTCAAGGCCCGCCTCAACGGCCTCTGCTTCGACGCACGATTCAGAGTCCACGCGGAGTACCGCCGCTGACGACAATTGGACTCGCGCAACTCGGCTCACCGAACAGTATCGGCCAGCGGTCGATAGCGCTGACTCTCAAGCAGCCATCAGTGAGATCGCGCCGCATCGCGAACGTCACATCGTCAAACTTCGAGAACATCGCAACATGTCTGGCATCGTGCGATCACTGCCGTCAGACATGTTGCCGCCGGTGTCCTCCACACGACGCCATGCCGTTG
>JAYTXB010001055.1:0-2479 GCA_043743205.1 Schlesneria sp. | reverse complement strand
CGGAAATGCTCAGCGGGCGACCGGCTGAGGGGCAGGAACCAGATCCGCTTCAGCCACGTCTACGGTGTGACCCTCCGCCGGAATCGATTGGCCGACAGACCACAAGACTCCTTGAAGGACTAGGCGACGGTACTCGACATGCTGCCAGTTGGCGTGGAAGTGAAGGCCGCTGAAGCCGAAGGAGCGCCCGCCGTCGGGTCGCTCCCACACCCAAGCCACGGTCTGATCTGCGTCGTCGAGGGACACTCGAATTAGCGGCACGAGTCGCTCGACGTGAGGTGCCCGCTTCAGGGCGTAATAGAACTCGTCGTGAACCTCCATCGGAGCGATGCCGCTCAAGACCGGATGCGGTTCCTTCGACGGCTGAATGGTCGCTGTGAGTACTTTGTATTTGCGATCCGGGCCACCGTGGCAGTGGCCGAACAGCGACACGAACGTCTCGACGGGAGCCACCTCGCGCGTACCCATTCCCCAGTGCAAGACCGTCAGCCCACCGCCTCGTTTGGCGAGTCGTTGGAAGGCGGCCAGTCGCTCGAGATCGCCACTCAACCACTTGGCTCCTTCCGACAGAAAGAGGACCGCACCATCGGCACCGTCGAGCAGTTCCGGTCCTTCGGTCCAAGGGTTGTCTGCCTGAACAACGACCGTCTGCACGCCGCGATTCTGAAGCAGCTTCGCCAGCAAGCGGACTCCCGACATGTACTCGTGCGATTGGGCCGGGTGTCCATCCGACTTCTGTCCAAGCAATAAAATTCGCTTCGGCCGAGCAGCGGCGGTCAAAGTGGGTTCGTCGGCCCGACTCGTTGGCACCTGGAAGGTGATCACCACGAGACAACTGATAAGTAGCAGCAAGTCTGGCAGACATCGCTTCATGAGAAAGTGGCTCATTTGAGGGGACAGGGTTGAGTGGCAGCCAAATCGGAATCTGTGGGACAGGTTTGTAACCTACCCGTGACTGCCGAGCATGCCTCAAGGGACTCCGGGCGGTGGCCGTCCTTGACCGCAGATAAATTTTCTGGAAATGGGGTTCTCCGCCATTCCTGTTGGCCCGCAGAAATCAGCCGCAGGGCGCTAGCCCCGGTTCAGCGAAATCGAAGCGGGGCTAGCGCCCTGCGGCTGATGTACCACAAGAATCAACACGAATAGCGGATAGCCCAAATTTTCTGGAAATGGTTGTACGGAACCAGTGCCTCAGAGCCACTAACTCATACGTCGAAGGGGCGGACGGAACTGTTTCCACACCCGTTCGTCCGCTTTTCGAGTGACCGCACGTTGTGCCAAAAGCGGACTGGTGAACCAAAATTGAGAAGGGCAAGTGAGCCATTCTCCAAATTGGAAAGACGGGAGACCTCGATCATGAGACTGACACTGCGGACGTTATTGGCCTATTTGGATGATGTGCTGGAACCGGCCCAGACCAAACAGATCGGGCAGAAGATCCAAGAGAGTCCGGTGGCGGGTGTCCTTGTCAGTCGGATCCGCGAGGTGATGCGACGGCGGCGATTGTCGGCTCCGGACGTGAGCGGTTCGCACATCGGGATCGACTCGAACATCGTGGCTCAATATCTCGACAACACCTTGCCAGCCAATCAGGTCGCCGAAGTCGAGCGAGTCCTGCTTTCGTCCGACGAACTGTTGGCGGAGGTCGCGGCCTGTCATCAAGTTCTCACTTTGGTGCTGGGTCAACCGAGTGAAGTCTCGTCGCACAGTCGCGAGCGGCTCTATGCGCTTGGGCCAGTCTCGGCCGCCGACAAGCTCCATTTGGATGACGCTCCGCCGGCTTCACCCGAAGTGGGAACCATGGCAACTGCGGGTCAACCGTCCTTGACTGCGGCCTCGTCCATGACGCCAGGAATTCAAATTGTTCGCCCCGCTTCTTCGCAGGAAATTCCTGAGTATCTGCGGCCGAACCCTTGGTCGAAAGTCGTCGGGCCGACCATCGCGGTTGCTGCGATCATGGTGGCTTGTGTCGGCCTGTTGTGGTTGGACACCAGTTTCATGACAGGCTTGAGCCAAGCCAAACGTGAACTGGGAAAGAGTTCGCGCGGTGCGAGCAGCATTCAAAACAAGCCCGCACAGGCGGATGTTGCAGACGACTCGATGGAGACAAACGCCAATGTCGGTGATTCCGATTCGTCAGCCGCGAGGATCGATGGCAAGAACCCAAACTCAACGGCGACCGCACGCCTTGATCCCGCTCCGCCACCCGATGAACTGGACGATACGAAGGCTCTTCCGAACACTCCGTCCAAAACCAACCTGCCTGCTCCTGCCACGGTCTCAGTCAAGCCTAAGGCGGTCGTTCCTGTGTCGCCCGATCCCGTCCCTCCCACTCCTGACAAACCGAAACCGGCTTTGGCCGTGCCGACAATCCCCGTAATGTTCACCTCGAATGAAGGCGTGCTGCTCCACTTCAATGATGCCGACCAGCATTGGCTGCTCACTCCGAAGCAGTCAGCCGTAAAGCCGGGCGAATTGC
>JAYTXB010001054.1:0-1070 GCA_043743205.1 Schlesneria sp. | reverse complement strand
ACTGAAAGTGGAGTTGGAGACGAAGGCCGAAGTTCATCCGGTGGGAGGCCAGTATTTTTTGCAGGCGATCCCGGTGCAGTTGGCTCGCATGGGCTGCGTCGCGTTTTTCTATGACATGCTCGGCTATGCCGATGGCGGGCCGTTGACCTCGCAACTCATTCACGGCTTCGCCAAGCAGCGACCGGAGATGAGCAGCGCTGAACGCTGGGGCTTGTTCAGCGCTCAGTCGGAACTGAGGTGCCTCAGTGGCATGGGGCTGCAAACGTGGAACTCCGTTCGCGCGTTGGACTGGCTCAGCAGTTTGGACGATGTCGATCCCAACCGCATCGGGATCACCGGTGCCAGCGGAGGAGGGACGCAAACGTTTATGCTCGGGTGCGTCGATCCTCGGCCCGCCGCGTTCTTCCCGGCCGTGATGGTCTCGACCTCGATGCAAGGAGGCTGTACCTGCGAGAACGCCAGCTTGTTACGCGTGAACACGGGCAACATCGAGATGACCGCACTGCTGGCTCCGCGACCGGTCGGGATGACGGCGGCCGATGACTGGACGAAGGAACTCGAAACGAAGGGCCTGCCACAACTCAAGCAGCACTTCGCGATGCTCGGTGTGCCGGACAATGTGGAAGGGAAGTACTTCCCGTACCCGCATAACTACAACCATCCGAGCCGCGCGATGATGTACGCGTTCTTCAACAAGCACCTGAAACTCGGCGTGGCCGGGCCGATTGTCGAACGCGACTTCGTGCCGCTCACGATTCCCGAGGCCACCGTTTGGGATGAGGCTCACCCCGCGCCGCAGTACTCGGAGGAAGCCGAACTGAAAATCGTGGCGGGCTTCGCGCAGGATCAGGCTCAGCAGTTTACGGCACTCGCTCCGAAGGATGCGGCGACTCTGGCCGAGTACCGGCGCGTGATCGGCGGTGCGTGGGACGTGATGATCGGCCGCACACTGCCCGGCAAAGAGGACTTCACTTACGAACATCTCCACAAGACCGACGAAGAGGGGCTGATGAAGTTCCGCTCGGTGGTGAAGCTCACCAAGGAAGGGGAAGAGGTTCCGACGTTGTTCT
>JAYTXB010001053.1:0-1449 GCA_043743205.1 Schlesneria sp. | reverse complement strand
GAAACTCCCTGTGATCTGCGATGGCCAGGGCCTGCCGTTGAATGTCGTCTTGAGTCCGGGGCAAACGCACGAAACGCAACTCTTCGACGAGTTGTGGAGCACCACCGAAGTGACCGATCTGACATGGAAACACCTCATCCAGCCGGACGCACTGGCGGGTGACAAAGGGTATCGTTCGGCCAAGATCGTTGACCAATTGACCGCCGAAAACGTCGAACCTGTGATTCCCGAAAAAGGCCAGAAAGCCAACGACATCGCTCACCCCGACTTTGATCGCGAAGCCGATCGCCGCCGCAACGTGGTCGCACGACTGATCGGTCGCCTGAAAGAATTCCGCCGCATCTTCGGTCGCTTTGAAAAAACCGCCATCAATTATCTCGCCATGATCCGCACCGCATTCCTCCGACTTTTTCTGTCCGAACTGATTTCATGACTTTCAAAACAGAGCCTAGTGCAGACGAAGTCGCCCAAGGGCTTCTCGCTCTTCTGTTCCTGTTGATTGAGGAGCGAAACAAGGGGCAGATCCGCTAATCAAACCGAAGGGCCTCACAATCGACCGTGCCCTTGCCCTGCTCAAGTCTCACTTTCATGGCGCATTCAGAACCGGTGGACCGAGGCTCCCTCAATTGGCGGTGTACTCGGTCTACGAGCAATTGATCGAAGAGCTTGACCGCTACAAAGGACACGTTCTTGTTCCCATTGAACGCCTGAAGACGGCCAACCGCAAATCGGGGACGGTCGGTGATGTGGACGTAAAGCTTGAACACCGCACGGTCGAGATCAAGTTTGGAATGAGCGTCACATCACGGCATGTCTCCGATGCCATCGAGAAAATCAAAGCCGCCGACGTGAGGCGATATTACATCCTCGCGACACGCGGAATCGACGGGACAGAGCAGGGTGCCATCGCCCAGCAGATCAGCCAGTTCTTTCGCACCAACGGCTGCGAAATCATCGTCAATGGGATATTTGAAACGATCCGTTACTACCTGAGACTCATCGGGAGCGTCGATGAATTCATCGCCCGATACGTCGATCACCTCGCCACCGATGACGACCTCAACTACGAACACCGCACTGCATGGAATTCAGCCTGCGAGGCAACTTCTGACGCCGAAGCCCGGTAGGGGCCGGGCCGCAAGCACCAACTGGGTGGCCGGATTTGGAGCGCTTGAACTTACGCACATTTTTGTTTCATTGCGACGAAACCACGGACGGCGAGGATGAGTTTGTCGAGGCCGCGCCAGAGGGTGATCCAGCCGGGATCGCCGTCGCGTTTGCGCATCAGGAAGCCACCGAGTCCGGCGAGGTGGCGGAAGAAGTCGCGGACGGTGGTCAGCTTTCGTTTGCGGAGGGCGCTGAGCATTTTCAGCCAGAGCTGGGGGACCACGTGTTCGGCGGGAACGTCAGGGTGAGTGGTGGCGACCGTCTTCAGTTGCAGCAGGCGCA